>NZ_JABBDZ010000019.1:0-57057 GCF_012847305.1 Devosia sp. MC1541 | reverse complement strand
CGCTCTTTTCGCCATAGCCGGCCCCAGTGGCGGCACCCACTTCCATCTCCATCAGCCGTTCGGCAGCGAAGCCAATCATCTCACGCAGAATATCGGCGTCGGGGGTCTTCTCTACCAGCGTGCGCAGTTCATCATCGTGTCGGTCATCGGTGGTCCTTCAGGTGCAGGGTTGGGGTAAGCAACCAGACCTTACCGGAAATCCGTCGATGACCACCCAGCCGCTCGCTCGCTACGGCGCTCCTAATGGCGCGCTCGCGAGCGGCTTGACCACCTCAGTTACACCACGTCCCGGGACACGACCAACAAGACCAGCTCAAGAACACACACAGAACTGCTCGCTAGTGCTCTACACATATTGCGTAACCCAAAATTCACGAACAAAAAAAGATTGAATCAATACGCAGAAACATATACTTTTTGACCTCTCTATAATTAGAGCACTACTGTTATCACAGGTTAATAAAAACACTAGTTTTTTAGGCGCAGTATCGAACGGGGCGGAATAGAGCATGGGGGATGAGATTGGGAGCATAGAGCTAGCGGACGAGTTCCGCGGTGAGTCTTCATCAGGGTCATTCTCTGTCGATGCTAGCCACATCAAAAAAGACCTTAAATCTCGCCTGAATCAGTCTGGACTCCCCCTTGATTTCCAGGACGGATATCCAATCGTTAGCACCGTCGGCCCTCAGAATTTCCTGGTGCTCGCCATCAAGCGCAGTGCCGACATCGCAATCAGTTTAGTGGCGCTCATTGCACTTAGCCCTCTGCTTGTTGCCATTGCCTGTCTGATCAAAGCGACGTCTGCCGGCCCTCTCCTTTTCACGCAGAACCGAGAAGGGCTGAACGGGAGGGTCTTCCGTATGTACAAGTTTCGGAGCCTGGAATGGGCTGCATCCGATCATAGCGGACTCCAGGCTGTAAAAAATGGCGACCCGCGCCTGACGAAATTTGGCGCCTTCTTGCGCCGGACATCCTTTGACGAGCTACCGCAGCTCTTCAACATCATCCGGGGTGACATGAGCCTTATCGGCCCACGTCCACAAGTACCTGGCATGCTGGTCAACGAGCGTCGATATGATGAGATCGTCCCCTACTACCACTTACGTCACAAGATGAAGCCCGGCCTGACCGGCTGGGCCCAAGCGAATGGATTAAGGGGGCCTGTAGAAACGCCTCAATCCGCCGCAGCACGTGTAGACCACGACCTCGCCTACATCTCTAACTTCTCGCTCACCCTCGACGTCAAAATCCTAGTCTGGACGCTCTGGCAAGAGTTAATCAAACTAGGTCGAGGAACGTAAAAACATCTCCCAGTCAGGCGCTAGGATTCGCAGCTGGGAAGCTTATTCCATATAAGCCATTGATTTATATGAACCCATGACAGTGTGCAATTAGCAATTGTAGTACATACATGTAGTACAGTTACTCATCGTAACTTACGGGCAGGATCGACCGAGGAAGGATCCTGCCTCGGCGGACTGGGAAGCAATAACGGAAAGCCCAATTCGGGATCCCTTGTGCGCGTAGAAGCGGCAGCATTTTTCCGAGACACAGACCGCAAGGGGGCAACCATCGGGCCGGATCTCAATCACCGTTGGCCTATAGGCTCAAGTCACTTAGCCGAACCTGCTCGGCGACATTCTGCAGGGCAGTGAAAGAAGCATACCGTTGCGTATGATAGTCGGCCTGCGCTTTCGTTGGTAAGACAAGCTCATCGGTTTCGGCCATCGCTGCCATCGCCAGGTTCAGTGTCTTATATGCCCCGGCAGCGGTTGCGCCGAGCATCGCTGAGCCAAGTAGAACAGGTTCGGGCGAGCGTGTGACGGCAACCGGGATACCGGCGCTATCGGCTAATAGCTGGCGCACGAGTTTCGACTTCCCCGCACCACCACTGATATAGATCGCTTCGACGTCGATGCCTGATGCATTTGATGTCTCAATGATCTGCCGTAGCCCATACCCTAGGCCCAACAGCCCAGCGACATAAAGTGCCACAAGGCTCTCTTCGCTGGTTTCCATTCCGAGACCTGAGATGATCGCCTTCGCCGATGGATTGGCGTGGGGCGCTCGGTTGCCGAGGAACTCAGGAACAACATGCAGGCCGTTTGCCAATCGCGCGACTTCGGAAATTGTTATTCCTGAAGCCCCAGCAACCCCTGCTAGATAGGCAGTGACCGACTTTCCAGCAGCCTTTGCCCTCGTTTGAGCTTCATGGCCAAATGGATGCAGCTTCACGAGGTGATCAAGGGCAGCGCCAGCGGCTGACTGGCCACCTTCGCTCAGCCAAAAACCCGGAACCATCGCGTCATAGTATGGTCCCCACACACCAGGGACTGGCTTGGAGGCCTGCGTTGACGCCATTGTGCAGGCTGACGTTCCGAAGACATAGGCCATACGGGTGGTGATTTCGCCAGCACCGCCTGAAGCACCAAGAGTACCAACTCCACCGGCGTGAGCGTCAATCAAAGCTGCGCCGACCTTTGTGCCGACGGGTAGACCCAGATCAGCTGCGGTCTCTTCGGTGAGCCCATCCCCTAAAGCGACACCGGGGGCGACAATTTCTGTGCCGATACGTTCGAAGCCTTCATCCGCAAGAACGCCAAGGCCGACTGTTCGGAAATAGCTTTCGTCCCAACGCTGTTCGTGGGCGAGATAGGTCCATTTGCAAGTCACGGTGCAGGATGAACGAGCAAGGCTGCCTGTTGCTTTCCAGGTCAGGAAATCGGGTAGATCAAGGAATTGCCAAGCGCCTTGGAAAACCTCAGGCTTGTTCTCAGATAACCAGAGCAATTTTGGTGTTTGCATCTCCGGCGAGATACGTCCGCCAACGTAATCAAGGACAGCGTGGCCTGACGCATTTATGCGTTCAGCTTGATCAAGCGCACGATGGTCCATCCAAACAATAATGTCGCGATCTGCGTCCTCGCTGTCGGATATCGAGAGTGACCGCCCCCCCTGCCCGAGCACAACGAGTGAGCAGGTGGCGTCAAAACCAATGCCTGCAATGTCGCTCGGCTCAACGCCGGAACCAGCAACTGCCTCGTGCACAGTTTTGCAGACCGCTCGCCATATGTCGGCACTGGAGCTTTCGGCCCTCTCACCAGCTTCCAGACAGAGTTTTATCGGCTCGACCGCTGAAGCCAGCATTGCTCCTTGTGATGTAAACACCCCTGCGCGAGCGCTAGCGGTCCCAACGTCGACACCGATAAAATACTGCTTGGTCATGGCTTACAGATCGTTGCGCTGTGGAAGGATGACGAGATCGCGGATGGTGACGCTCCGCTTACGGGTGAGCATGAAAAGGACTGCGTCAGCAACCTCTTCCGGCTCCATAAGGTCACCCGCTGCCAAAGCAGCGTCCAGCTTTTCCTGCGGCCAATCGGAAATCAATGCCGTACGCACAGGACCGGGGCAAACGGCACCAACGCGAATACCTGCAGGCGCAACTTGGCGGCGAACGGTGTGAACGAAGGCCTGAACGGCAAATTTGGACGCAGTGTAAATCGGCTCCCACGCGACAGGCACGAGACCGGCAATCGAGCTGGTCATGATGATGTCGCCGGTCTTGCGCTCGGTCATATAGGGAAGAACCGCATGAACCGTGCGGAAGGACGCGTTGACGTTGAGATTGAGCATCCGGTCCCAGTGGTCAGGATTGCCCTCAACAACCGGTCCACCGATGTAAGCGCCAGCATTGGCGTGGAAGATGTCGAGCTTGCCTGCCCGTTCGAGAATGGTTGGCAACATGGTTGCCACGCTTTCGGGCGAGAGCAAATCGACTTCTACGGCAAAGGCGTTCTCGCCCAATTCGGCGCAGGCTTTGGCCAATGCGGTCGCATCGCGATCCACCAGAGCAACTTGTGCTCCTGCGTCCAAGAGCGCCTTCGCACAGGCAAATCCGATCCCGGAGGCCGCTCCGGTGATCGCTGCTACTTGGCCCTTCAAAGATAGGCTCATTCCATCGTCCTTCATGAGGTCGTAACGCAATCGAGCCACGGCTTAGCGTGGCTCGAGGGAAAGGCATATGGCGAAAACTAGCGCTTGGTAAATGCTTCGAGCCGCGCAAAAAAGTGCTGAAGGATCGGATTGCGATCCACATAGGTTACGTAGCGGAGCAGATGACGACCGCGATCTTCCGAATAGGTGATGTTGTCGGTCATGATCGGGGTGTGCGCCAGAACACTTGGTGCCCACTTGTCGTCGAGCAGCCAAGCCACCGCGGCCATGTCCCAAATTTCCTTGGCCCAACCAACGTGGTTGTCTGAGTATTCTTTAAAGCGCATCGACAAGAAGGCACCGATGTCGCCGCATGGCTCAACGTATTTCTCGATTTCTGGCACGGTGCTGTGCAGATGCGAGGTCACGCCCATGCACGGCACGAGAACGAGTGGCACACCACTATCAAAGAGCACCTGCACGCCGCCGACGTCCTGCTTAAGGTTGAACTCAACCTGATGTGGCCATTCAAACGCGTGACCACCGAGCCAGACGACAACCGTGCGGTCGATAATATCAGGTGCCTTCAGTAGAGCTGAAGCAACGTTACTGATCGCGCCGATCGCAACCACATAAAGCGGATCTTCTGGGGTCGCGGAGCGTGCACGGGCGATCATGTCGTCGACGGCAGGCGCTTCACGAGCAACCTTTTCAAAGCCGACATAGTCGGTCACGCCGCGATGAACCAAGCCCTCAGGATTGACATCCATACGCTTCAGCAGCTCGAGGATTTCCTGATAGCTCAGTTCCATCCCCTCGCCCGGCCCGGACGAGCGGTCATTGAAGAACGGCGCGGCATAGATGGCTTCGAGGTTTATGCGCTCTGGCGAGAGCAAAAGCTGCACCAGCGCATACTGGTCATCAATCTCATTATAGGTGTCAGTATCCAGAACAACGCGGAGCTGACCGGCTCGTGGGGCCAAAAGCGCGAGGCGGGCTTCAACAGACAGCTGCGGAGCAGCATTGGCGGAAAGGGACATGATTATTCCTTGCTCCCGGTGGCAGCCACCGAGTTCGAAAAATACGGCTGGAAGAATACGAGGATGATCATCGGCACGAGCGAGATGAACATTGCGCCGGCCATGATCGGACCAAAGGCGATGCCCCAAGCGCTGCTGAACTGAGCGATCGACACGGCCGCAACCTTGTATTCGGTCGCAGGCGCGATTAGCAGCGGCCAAAGATAGGCCTGCCATTGGAAGATGAACATGATCAAACCGGCGCTGATCATGGCGGGGCCAGACAGGGGCAGATAAATGCGCCAAAACACCTGGAACCAGCCCATGCCGTCGACCATAGCGGCTTCACGCAGTTCCTTCGGCAGGCCAAGGAAGAACTGGCGCAGCAGGAAGACAGCCAGACCATTGCCCAGACCAGGCAGTATCAAGCCGAGGTAGCTATTCTGCAGCTCAGCGCCGCGCATGATCTGATAGAGCGGCAGGGCAATAGCGTCGAACGGGATGAGGAAGCTGACGATCATCACCGTGAAGACGAGATTGCGCCCCGGGAATTCAATGACCGACAGAGCGAAGGCCGCTGTCGTACAGACAACCAAGCCCCCCAGCACGGTGACAACCGCAACAAAGAGCGAGTTGAATAGCGCCTGCCCGAAGGTGCTCTGGAACAGCGCGATAACGTGATCAAAGGTCCAGCGGGTCGGCAGGAAGGTCTCAATCGTGATCGGATTGAGGAATTTGAAAATGTCCTCTTCAGGCCGGAAAGCACTGACGAAAATCCACCACAGCGGAAGGAAGAAAATAATGCCGGTCGCCGCGATGACGGCGATATGCAGGACGGTGGTCGCCTTGATGTTCTGCATCACTTTTCTCCCTTATCGCTCATCATGCGGAACTGCAGGGCCACAATGGTGAGCATCAGCAGGATCAGCACGACGGTCGCTGCATAAGCGCTGGCCTTGTCGCCAGTGCCGAAAGCGCGGGTGTAAATCTCGTGCATTATCAGATTGGTCGAGCGCTGTGGTCCACCACGGGTCAGGATCTGGACTGGCGCAAAAACGAGGAAGTTCGAGACAGTGTCAGCAACCAGAACGAAGGTCAGCGGGCGGCGCAATTGCGGCACGGTGATCTTGGTGAACTGCTGCCACCAATTCATCCCGTCGATACGGGCGGCTTCGTAGAGCGACTTTGGAATGTCCTGCAACCCGGCCAGAAGGATGGTCATCCAATAGCCGACACCGATCCAGCTGGTCACCAGAATGATACACGCCAGTGCTTGAGATGGAGAGGTCAGGAAAGGTTGCGGGCCAATGCCGAAGACGCCCAACAAAGCGTTCGCAAGCCCGTCAGGCCGGAGTGCAGCAGCCCAAACCACTGCCGAGACCGACGCTGGGATCGCAACTGGAAGGAGCACCAGCGTACGCCACAGGCCGGTACCCGGCAGCTTATTGTTCAGCAGAATTGCCAATCCGAGGGAAATGGCAATCTGCAACGGGTTCACAACGATAGAAAAGAAGAGCGTCGTCCAGACCGAAGACTGGAAGACCGGATCGCCAAAAATATAGATATAGTTATCGAAACTGTAGGTCGTTGCTCGCGGGGCGAGCAACGATTCATGGACGGAAAGAAGCGCGGGCCAAATTCTGAGGCAGAGCACTGCCAGAAGGGCCGGAGCCAAAAAGGCTAAGGCTACGGTTAAGTTTTTTGTTTTTGACACGCGCTTCCCCCTAGGCTCGTCTTACTGGATACGCGAGAGCGTCGAGTTCAGCTCGCGCTGAGCATCTTCCAGCGTTGCCTTTACGTCTGCGCCGTTACGCAGATCACCAAAGACACGGTTCATCACTTCTTCAAAAGCAACGAAGCCAGCAGAGAGTGGACGGCTCACAGCAGTATCACGCAGTTCGTAGCCCATGATCTTCTGAACATCCGCGCCGTTCTCTGGGAACTTTGGTGCGAACCAATCAGCGTAGATCGCAAAAGCTTCCAGGTTCACTGGTGGAATGGGGTTGGCTTCGACGGTCTTAAACGCACCCTGCGGGTCAAGGCTCATGAACTTTGCTAGCTTCATGGCTTCTTCTGGCTTGGACGAGTGCGGGCTAACTGCAAGAGCCCAAGATCCAGTTGGGGTCACTGGCTTGCCACCTGCATGGTACGGAACTGGCGCAACGCCGAAGTTCAGACCTTCAGTGTTCGTGTAGCCAGCAAGCTGCCATGGACCGCCAACGATGAACGCCATCTCACCAGCTGCGAACAGCGGAGGAACCTGACCAGTCGGGATACCGCGTGGCGAGATGCCGTCTTCAAACAGCTTGGCATAGAAGGACGCGCCTTCGATCCACTTTTCGTTGGTAATGTCTGGATTGAGATTGCCTTCACCGGTCAGACCGGAGCCCGCGCCGAGGCCTTCAAAGATTGGCTGCAACTGGTAGTAGCGGTCGATCTGCTCAAAGGCAAAACCGTACTTTGCGCCAGCTTCCTGAGCCTTCTTTGCCTGCTCCAGAACCTCGTCATAGGTGAGACGATCTTCCTGATCAGAACCCGGATGCGGGATGCCTGCCTTATCCAGCAGGTCCTTGTTGTAATACATGACCTGGGTCGAGGTCCAAAGTGGCAGCGTGTAGATCGTGCCATCGACGCTGAGCGCATCAAGCGCAACTGGCGTGACCAGAGGCTCGATTTCGCTGCGCAGATCTTCGAGCGACTTCAGGTAACCACGAGACACCATCGCTGCAACGCGTGGGCTGTCGACGAGCAGAACGTCGATGCTGTCATCCCCTCCGCCGATACGCGCTTCAATCGCAGCGTTCATACTTTCAAATGGGATCGACTGGTGTTCGACAGTGATCCCAGGGTTCGCCGCCTCAAACGCCTCGATTACGGGAGCGAGAACTTCGTCACGCTCAGCAGAAATTAGGGTCAGCTTCACGTCGGCTGCGAGAACAGCAACCATGCTGACAGAGCTAAGGGCAGCCGCAAGCGCAGCAGCGCGAGCCGCATTCTTTAAAGTGATCAAGATTTCCTCCCACGGAAATGGCGAGTGTCTCTGCACCCGTGTGCAGAAACTTAGGGAGGAATGTCGCACCCTGTCAAGTACGACGAAGGGTTGATCAGCGACTCGTGCTACGGAGCACTAATTGCGGGGTTATATCGATATGGCTCACCTCTAACGGGCGACGTTCGATTTTATCCATCAAAACGCGGACAGCTTCCGCGGCCATCAAAGGCAAGTTCTGATCGACGCTGGTAAGTGCGTGCAGAGTTGATTCTGCCAGAGCGGTATTGTCGTAACCAACAATGCCGACATCGCCCGGAACTGCCTTACCGAACTCCCCTTGCACAACTTCCATGGCCGCAAGCGCCATGAGGTCGTTTGCGCAGAAAATGGCGTCTGGCGGGTTCGGCAGTACCATGAATTGACGAACAACATCCTGCGTCACGTCGCGACGATCTTCGCCGCTCGCCCGCGCTGCAAGCGCTAGACCGTGTTTCGCCAGACCATCCTGAATGCCGCGACCACGGTCCACCGCCGAAGAGGTATCTTGAGGGCCTGACACATAAGCGATGCGCGAAAAACCCTTAGACACTAGAAGGTCGGCAACCATTAAACCGCCGGCATAGTTGTCGCCACCAACGGTTGTAACACTGCCTTCACGCAGGTGGTGGTTGACCAAAACCACTGGCCGACCGCTCTGATTGAGCTGCACCGCAAGCCGCGACGTCAGCTTGGACGCTGGCAAGAGTATGCCGTCCACTTGGTATGACAGTAAGCGCTCCAGCAGCTCATCCATGCGCGACGCATCGCCGACGAGCAGAAGAATTCCGAGCCCCCGCTGCTGCAAACTGGTCGAGAGCAGCTCAAGCAGTTTGGCGTAAAACGGGTTGTTCAGATCAGAACACACGACGCCCACGAGACCACTGCGCCGCTTGGACAAAGACCGTGCAATAGCGTTTGGCCGATAGCCCAGCATCTCCGCTGCAGCCATCACCTTCGCCCTGGTCTCCGCCGATACATAAGCATTTGGCGTGAACGTTCGCGAGACAGCCGAACGAGAAACGCCAGCAAGCTTCGCCACATCCGCTGATGCGGGTTCTTTTTTCTTCATCCGCACATACCGCCAGATTACTGCTTGACCGTCAATAACTCTCCACAATAGTCTGCACACGGGTGCAGGAGGAAATTGCATGAGTACGTTGACCCTTCGCGGTGTAAAGAAATCCTATTCCGGGACGCAGGTTCTGCATTCCGTCGACTTGGATGTGGCTGAAGGCGAATTCGTCGTTTTGGTCGGCCCATCTGGATGCGGGAAATCGACACTGCTGCGCATGGTTGCCGGTCTGGAAGACATCACCGAAGGTGACGTGCTGATCGACGGCAAGGTGGTCAACGCGGCTTCACCAAAAGAGCGAAATATCGCCATGGTGTTCCAGAACTACGCGCTTTATCCGCACATGAGTGTGCGCGAAAACATCGGCATCAATCTCAAGATTGCAGGCCTGCCAAAGGACGAAGTTGAAAAGCGCGTCGCCGAAGCAGCCAAGCTCCTCAACATTGAACCCTTTCTCGATCGCCGCCCCGGCCAGCTTTCTGGCGGTCAGCGCCAGCGCGTTGCTATGGGGCGCGCTATCGTCCGAAATCCCGCAGTCTTTCTCTTTGACGAGCCCTTGAGCAATCTCGACGCCAAGCTTCGCGTCCAAATGCGCTCTGAAATCAAGGCTCTACAAACCAAGACCCCGCGCACATCAATTTACGTGACCCACGATCAGACTGAAGCAATGACCCTCGCCGATCGCGTCGTGATCATGAATTCTGGTCGCATTGAGCAGATCGGCTCGGCGATGGAAGTTTACTCCAAGCCTGCCAACGTTTTCGTCGCCAGCTTCATCGGCTCTCCGGCTATGAACATTTTCGAGACCAGCATTTCCGGCTCCTCATTCGATCTTGGAGGAACCCAAGTATCGCTCGGCAACAAGGTCGTGGCAGCAAACACGGTCCTTATAGGCCTTCGCCCTGAGCACATTCTTCTCGATGAAAACGGTCCGATTTCTGGCGAGGTGCAGTTCGTCGAGCCGATGGGCGCGCAGACACAGCTCAATGTTCGTGTCGGCTCGCAGGATCTAGTCGTGATTTGTGCAGGCACATCCATGCCGGTGGCGGGCCAGAACATTCGCCTGGCGGTTGATCCTGAGTTGATCCACGTCTTTGACGCACAAACGTCTCAGCGCATCTAATCGAGATCCGGGTTCGCAGCTATGACCATGATTATCGGCCACCGTGGTGGCCGCAACCTTTGGCCTGAAAACAGCCTCAGCGGTTTTCTCAAAACACGCGCCCTCGCTCTCGATGGCGTCGAATTTGATGTTCACCTCACCAAAGCTGGCGAGCTTGTCGTCATTCACGATGCAACGCTTGATCGCACAAGCTTAGGTACCGGCCCCGTCGCCGACCTACCACTGGGCGCACACCAGACGACGCTCCTCAAGGGAACCGTGGAAGGCATCCCACTGCTCAAGGATGTCCTCGAAATATTCGCCCAAACAACAGGCGAGTTGCACATTGAGCTAAAGGATGACGTCAACGGGGTGCCCTACCCTGGCCTCGTTGACGCCGTATACGCCGAAGTGGAGCGTTACGGCCTTCTGGAGCGCTCGTTCCTCACGAGCTTCTCCCTATCCGTGCTTGAAGAGCTTCGCGCCAAATACCCCAAGGCCAGAACCCTCAATTCTATGCACGGCCCAAACATCGAACGCGAAGGCCTCATCCCCGCCCTCGAAAAGCGCTTAGCCCTCGCCGATGTCATCGCCATCCAAAACGACGTTCTCAGGGAGCATTGGGACACCATCACAAGCATAGTACCCCTCTCCCTCCTCGGCGGTTGGGTCCCGAACACGGAAGAAGACCTCCGCTACTGGCTCACCAAAGGTCTACGGCAGATCACGACCGATGAGCCAATTCGAGCGCTGGGTGTATCCGAAGATCGCCCTACCCCGGCGAACAACTAGCCCTCACGACGTGGGATAAAACGCGCGGCACCCCGCCGCGCTGCCCACGCCGCCTTACGCAGCAGCACTTCGGGGCTGTGCCGGGAATACCGCACATCTTCAATCGCGCTTTTAATCTTGCCACTTGCCTTCCCCCTGGCGTTAGGCTCCCAGCCTAGGCTGCCATCCCGCCCTCCACTTGTATGCGATGAACGGGCCAGCGCCTCAAGCATTGCCGCTGGGGGATTGAATGGGGTGTTGTGGGCTAGGAAAGTCAGGTAGGCCAACGGGGTGTCGCTCAGGCCAAATCGCTCGCTCTCTTGAGCTACAACCGGCCAATCGACAGTCACTCCAGCTTGCCCATTCAGAACTCTGAAGCCTTCCAATATCCGCGCGAACCGCGAAATTTCGTCTAAGCTTCCCGAATGAACCATCGCGCAGAAGAGTTGGTATGTTGGCGACATCACCTGCACGCGTCTGCCATTAAACTTGGCATGAACCGCACTGGCGAACACGCGCTGAACGAAATGCCTGTTCGTCACATTGGCCAGGGGGCTAATTCTAAGGCTAACGGTGTTTTGATCATGCGGCGACCGCCACGTAGAGCCGATGGCGTCAGTTAGCCCCGCAACCCGCACATAGCTGTGGGTTTCAAGTAGGCGCTGTGCAGCAGGATGTTCCTCGGATCTGACGACCAGTTCTATGGAGCCTAGAGCGACCTCAGCCAGCTGCACATCTTGGCGCGCCAACAGCCCTAGAACGCTTGGCAAGATCGGTACGATCGAATTGCTGCCCAAGATATCGAGCACCAGCAAAACACTGCGGGTGACCGCAGTGTTTCTACTCCAAAGACTGCGGCCCACCCCCTGCAAACGCTTCAAATCATCTTCGTGAACCCCTTCGCGTATCGCCACTTCTGCAAGCCACGGAAACGCTTGGTGCTGTGCGAAAGGCGCGTCACTCAATGAACAGAGGCCTCTCCACTGACGATAAGCTTCGCTTGACGCAGTGCCGCGATAGGCAAGGGCCTGGAGAATGAGGCCGTAGGAATGATCCAGATAATAGTCGGCTGGCGTCGCTACGGCCATTTCTTGTGTCAGTCCTTCTTCGCCACAGGCCAACCGATTTCAGCGTCGACCTCGTGAACAGGATCAAGCAGAAGTAGGCTCTGCATATCGCCGAAGGACTCCAACTCTGGCAGTTCACTACCGTCGGCGAAAGCCGCAAAACTCAGACCAACGCTTGGCGCTTCTGTGCTCTCGACCTGAACCATGAGCCCATTCTCGACAAGCTGCTGAACAAACACGGTGACAGCGGCGGACATGTCTGGACGTCCTGCCACCTGCTCTTGAACTGCCTCAACAGAATGACCGGCATTAAGGTCGGTCCAGATCGCTGCGCCGACTTCTTTAATGCTGAAGTAAATGCCCGTGCCAAGGTTGATCGCGACCAGTTCGCCATCGAACTCTTCGGCACTGCAATTCGGCTCGGCAATTTTAAGATAGGTTGGGGCCAAGGTATTCACTCCATAAAGATTTTTTCGACGGTGAAACGTCACTATCTAATTTTGTAGTCTGCTTCGGCAGGAACGGTCGCAAGCTCCAACCCTGTATCATCGATGAGGTATTCATACCCCTCAGCTTGAAACTGATTGTTTGGGTCTAGCTCTTTGTAGCGGCGATACCGCGCTAGGCGATCCTTTGGATCGATCATGCGGAGGTGATAAATGGCATTGGGCAATTGCGCCCCAACCTTATTGAGCCGCATTACGATTTCGAGCGGCATCCAGTGCCGGTGCAGCTGCCTCGGGTCAAATTTCGTATGGGCCGGGTTGTTCTTAAACAGTCGATAGCGAGCCTTTTGCCCCCAAATGCCGTCGACCCTATACGTACGTTCGTCGTCCCAAAGCTCGCGCAAACGCAAAGTAAACGCTTCCACCCCACGCTCTTCTGCTTCCTGAAGAAGCGCACGCAACTGCTTTGCAAAGCCAAGTTCGATGCGCTCATCAGCGTCAATACACAAAAACCAGTGAGCGCCGTGGCGACGCCCGGCTTTGATTAAATCGACATGGTTGTCACGCTCGCGCCAAGGCTGCCCAGGAGAGCGCGAAATCAACTCCACAAGCTTGGGATGGGCGGATAAGATATCAGCTGTCCGATCGGTCGAACCGTCGTCGATCGCCACTATGGCGTCCACTGCGGAGGAAATATTTTCGAGCCATTCGGCAAGATAACGCTCTTCGTTCCGCGCTTGAAGAAGTGCAACAATCTTCATGGCTTTTGACCCTGAGCACGACGGCGCTCGATCAATGCTTTCAAAACCGGCGCATAGCTTTTGGTCTTGAGCGTTTTCGTACTATGGTTCGCGCCATGCACACGACGCATTGAGACCGTTTCTGCGAGCATTATGGTGTCGACGCCGGCGTCCTTGGCCCGACCGTACCAGTCCATAAACTCGCCCACGTGAAAACTTTCATTGAACGGGCCAACTGCTCGCAGACACTCAAGAGATGCAAGCAACGTTCCTGCCGAAAAGGCCGGCATCGGGTCTGGGGGGCATACAAGAGTGGCTGATACTTCTGGTGAAATGTCTGGCGAGATGAACTGCTGCATGTGGCCAAAAACGAGCGTGTTTTTTTGACCAGCCTGAGCGTTATGCTGACGTTCGAGCTTGTCGGCCTTCCAGACATCATCTGCGCTCAGGAAAGCAATAGCCTCGGTTTTCGTTAAGCGAACACCATGATTGAGTGCCGACGCCACGCCACCGTTTGACTGATGGACGTAAGTCACTCGCGGGAATGATCGAGCCACTACTTGCGTGTCATCGCTCGAACCATCGTCTACGACAATGATGTCGGTGACTGGATAAGTTTGGCCAAGTACGCTGTCGATCGCTTCGGCTAGGAATTTTCCTGCGTTATACGCCGGTATCACGACCGTGGTCGTTACGGGTGCATTTATGCTCAAGTGAAAATCCGATTTTTTAAAATGATGTGAGTGAAATCGCGCAGCGGTCAACCAGCGTAGCGTGCATATTCCGTGGGACAATGGTCCAGCAACACTCTCCCAATGCGCGTGCTGGAGATGATCTTGAGCAAGGCAGTTGAAGAAAATTCGCCTCGTGAAAGCTGTTTTGCAGGCTTCATGAGATTGTGCCGGAGATCAAGATAGTCGTCCCTTGTTGCGCTGGGTAGCAGCGCTCGCAGAGGGAATGCCGCTATGTCTGGATCAGGATTTTTGACACGCTCGAGCGCTGGGAAGACCTCACATGCCTGGCAGCGGACTGAATAGGTAAATGCCAACTGCATTACCCAACTGAGCTGCGAGCAATTCAGCGGGTCAACAGCCGTAAATGGGTGCAAGTCGAATGCCACTTTGTGTCCTGCCGCGTTCTTCGCAACCCAGAAGTACCCGACCTTGCCGTGATGCTGAGCTAAGTTGAGCATCAGCTGACCCACCTCAAGGTTAGCGAGGCGATAGTTGTCGGTTTCATCTGCTGAAAGATCCAAATAGCCAATTGGCCATTCGTGGATCGAAAACCAAGACACATGGGTGTCGGTTGAAACGCTGCCAAACCCGACACACGCGACAACATCTATCCCTAAGCCAGCGAATTCTCTGGCCATCCGATATTCCGTTGCAGCTTGCTGGAAAGACGCTCCCCCAACAAAGGCATTGTCGTGCCCACTGGCAACGTCCACCATCATTCTGCCATCGAAGTCAAACCGGGGCGCGGTTGGCCCTTTATCAGGGTAGGTGCCAAATTTTATCTCGCCCCCGAGATGCCCCGCACCCTTAATCTTGAGGGAGTAGCCACGCTTTTCGGGGTGAGGAAGGTGTATCGATCTGCCTCCATCGAGCACACCGACACGCGACGGCCGTTCGAACCACGCTGTCACGCGCTTCGCAATCGCAGGAGAGGCATGGTGAACGTTGATTGAACGAATATCCATGCCCGCTAAAACTCTTTGGCAAAACAGCTTTCACCAAGCTAAGTCAGGAATTACCCGTCGAACACAAGCGAAAACGATCCGCAATCATGCCTAAACCCACCGAAGATTATTCCCTGCCCCAGTTGGTAAACGGCGCGGGTGCTATCGAGTGGATGCGTGACGTGCTGGATCTCCTCGCGGGAACCAATCCTACCGCCTGGATAACCCACCATATTTCGCTGGCGGGACTAAGCCTCCAGTTGGTGTTTGACGATGCCGAGCTCGCTAAAAGTTACGTGGACATGATGTCTGCCTGTGAACTCGACGCCTCATGCCAGCACCGGGTATTTGTCTTAACGGCAAAACGAAGCGCGGCGCTCGGACTACCAAATCTAAACCGATCCAGTTGTTCGCCAGAGCAATTTCAAAGTCTGGTCAAGTCTGCCGGAATGCGAGCCGCTTACCCCTTCCAGGATGGCATATGGAAGTTTTACGACATTCAGCGAAAGATCGGCGTCCAACTAACTAAAAGTCGCCAAACGCTTCCGCTTTGGGATGCAACGGCACCGCTTCGGCAGCATTTGCATTGGCTTCTTGATGAAAAAGACCAGCGCCTCGCACATGCTGCAACCCTAGGTCTAGACGGAAAAGGCCTCGTGATGTTCGGTGCTGGGGGCGCTGGCAAATCCGGCACGACACTAGCGGGCATATCCGTTGGGCTCAAAACAGCCGGTGACGATTATGTGGCGTTAGGCATCGATGACACCTGCTTCGCGCGTTCTCTGTTCAGAGTTGTAAAACAAGATCGATCGGGGCTCGCGCGCATCCCGCATCTTAAGCAGCAAACTGCCCATATGGACGTCAACTGGCGCGGTAAAGTCATGTTTGACCCAGACGAGTTCTACGCGGAACCTTTCGTCGGCGAGCTACCACTGGGGGCTGTGGTTCTTCCTAGCATTGCCCATCTTGCAGAACCTGTGCTGCAGCGCGTTAAACCTCGAGAGGTGATGTTAGCACTCATGACATCCAACCTCCATCAGTTCCCGGCCGAACATGATCGAGGCATGAGCTTTTACGCTGAACTTCTCAGACGTCTTCCCAGCTTCCGCCTAGACTTGTCGCCCGATGCCGAGAAAAACGGACGACTGTTAAAGGCGTTTATCGCGGCGGGCTTTCCACTCGAGGGTATGACGCTTAGTGCTTCATTTGCGGACTGAGCGCCGCTTGCTCTCTCACGACGCCCGTAGGCAGACAGTATTGGAGGCGCGCAATAAACGTCTCCAAGTCATCTTCCCTATTTCGCTCCTGCAGCCATTCCATCATTGCTTGAGCTTTTGCGGAATGAAAACATGATAGGTCCATCGCCATCTGAAGATGCATGCGAGCTTTCTCGCTGCTGACCGGCTCGTTCGCCTCAGCACAGGCTAGGCGCAGCGGGATATTCTCAAAATCTAGGCTGACAGCGTCTTCGAGCTTCTTGATGTCCACAACGCTTGCCTCGCGGTACGCTTGCGCCATTAGCGACCGAGCTTTCCCAAGCCTCGCCGTCCCGCGCGCTAAGCCTAAACAATAGGCCAGACTACCCACGCTCAGCAGCGGCCCAATCGCGGCTAGTTTCGCGCTATCAAAGCCAAGATAGTCTCTTGCGATCTTTCTAGCCGCGCTGGTGCGCTGGCCCGCATTATTAATGACCGCTCGCAGCGTTGCGAACCACCGTTGCGACTCATGGGCGCCATTCGACCGAGGAGCAGCGCGAACGCCTCGCAGGTACAAGTCTCGTACAAGCGACGACAGTGTCCTCGAATTGGCGTGGCCGGTCTGTACCTCCGGAACCCAAGCAGGAAATACCCCGCGTCCGAGCCGTTGAGAGAACCCGCTGTCTTCAGCAATTCGCGCCACCGAATTAAAATAGCCAAATTCAGCAAACACATCGCGCCTGTAAGACACGCCATAACGCAGCGCGTGTGCCGGATGGATCTGGGGTGAGCGGAGACCGAAAAGCAAGAGGTGTGCCGCTAATGCCGCGACGTTATTTCCCTCAGGCACCGCAATGGCAGACGCCACTGCGCGGGATCCGCTAGCATGTTTTCGCAGACGTGCCGAAGCCCACCCCGGTTTTGCAATGCAATCCCCAGCGAGAAAGGCAACGTAAGGTGCCTCACTTGCGTCAATCCCGATGTTTCGAGCAGCGCCTACACGTAGCGGTTCTTCTATATCGATGATACGGATCCGGCCCGAAAACTCCTGCAACAGCGCAATCGCGTCCCCGCCCCCGGAGTTCACGACGACAATTTCTGCCTGGCAAACTTGATTAACCAGGGAAGTAACGGCTGCAACGAGCCCCTTCTGCGCGCGGTACCCAATTACCACCACCGCGATCTGACTAGAAGACGTAGGGTTTGGGCGCTCATGTTTTACTGGTCCACGAAACCAGCGATGCCAAATCTCGGGGGGCATTGAATGATCAATCAGATTGCTTGGAGCTACAACAATTTCATTCCCCGGCGTTCCACGCAAGCGCACGAACTATATATCTGGCATACATTTACCGGTAATAAGTCGTGTCATTAAGGCATGAGATTATGCCTTACTAACACCGCCTCGTGCCTTTGATCGGTTTCTAGATGCCTTGGCCAGATCTACGTAGTTTCGCTCAACTCATGCTCAACGCTGCGCAGGGCATAGACACAGCGCCACAAATTGCGAGACTGACGGCATCCGGCGTTACGCCACGAGACATTGAAACCTTAGCGAAGCGACACAAGCTCAAGCCCATTTGCTCGCTGGTTCTCGAACAGAATGCCCAGGCATCCTCTCTTGAGAAATCTCAGTATTACGTGGCCCACCATCTCCATATGCGCTACCAACTCGCACAGCTGGCGAATGCATTGCAGCAAGAGGGAGCAGAAATTCTTCTGCTGAAAGGCGCAATCCAGCTTTACCGCCCGATATATCCTCGCCCAGGGATGAGGCAGTTGGCTGACCTGGACGTTTTGGTGGACGACCCTAAGGCTTTGACCGTCTTTTCCAACCTCGGATACATCACCGTAGATCCAGAGGAAGCGTTCCCAACGTCACTGGATTTGGATCAAGGCGAACATCATCTCGCGCCGCTGTGGCGAGAAAAAGATGCAACCCGGGTCGAGCCACACGTGCTTCCTGTGCCCCCCGAATACGCTCATCTAGTGGCCCATGTGATGTCTGGCGCCAGCCCGGCACCAGGACACCCTGCCCTTTTGCTGCCCTCGCCAGCAGACCAATTTATTATCACGCTCATACACGCCATGAGGTCAGACAGAACCAGCGTTCATGGTGGTCTGTTTATGCGATCGTTCATCGATTTGGAGCTTCTCTACAACACTTGATGAAGCTCAAAAAGGGCAAGTTACCGAGGCCCTTTCGAGTAAGCGTGGGAAACAGTTATTCGAAGAGTGGTCCACGATCAGAAGCTGGGTGTTCATGTCTGAAAGCAGCGTGCACTGGCGGAGCTTCCGCTCCGCGCGCATCATAGCCGAACTACAACTTCGTCATCTTGGCGCCGGCGGCACTATAGCGGCGGCAATCACTAACTTGGTTCTAGACTTAGCGCGCCCAAACTACTGGCGCCACGGAAATCCAAGCAAGTACCTTCTCAAACCGTTCGACAGCTCGTTTTGGAAACGCTTCCGCACCGCTATCCGGCGATGACACGCACCGTGACCTTGTAGTCATCTCGGCTTCCAACGCTATCGCCTACGGCGCTGTTAGCGTGAGGCTACTATTGGGCTGAAATTTAGCAGCGGCCGCCCTTATTGAGCTATTATGGTTCTTGGCTATATCGCCCGAGATCTAGCCTCACTATGCCGCCGCCAATGGCATGGATCATGTCCGACGTACTGACCTGCCCCCGAATTTTGGACCACCCGAACGGGCAATTTTCCATTTATGATCCCCTGGCCGGGAGGTGGAGAGTTCGGTGAGAAAATCGCAGTTCACCGAGGCACAGATCGCCTTTGTTTTGAAGCAGGCTGAGGATGGAACGCCTGTTGCCGAGGTATGCCGCAAGGCGGGCGTTGCCGAAGCCGAAACGCTTAGGGATGTTTTAATGACCGCCTATAAGCTTGTCATATTTGATTTTGACGGAACCCTAGCGGACAGCGCTCCTTGGTTCATCCAGACCCTAAGCGGGCTCACCCAGCGCCATAGCTTTCGGCAAGTAAGCGCTACAGAAATTGAGCACCTGCGCGACAAGCCGAACCGCGAAATCATAAACTATCGGGGCGTGCGGTTCTGGCAAATGCCCGCGATAGCCCGTGACGTACGCGCTCGAAGCGCCGAGGCCGCAGATCAGATCCCTCAGTTTGACGGCTTCCCGAATGTGTTGGCCGCCATCAAAGAAAACGGCATTCATGTTGCCAATGTAGGCTCCATCAGCGCAGACACCATCCGCCGCATTTGGGGGCCCTCAGCCCATCTTATCGACCGTTACGGATGTGGCGCATCGCTCTTTGGGAAAGTCCAAAAGTTCCGCAAACTCCTACGTGCTCTTAGGCTGATCCTCACGAGGTGCTCTCAGCGGGCGATGAATGTCGCGACATCGAAGACCCAGTCGAAGTCTCGTCCTCCATTCGTTTTACCCGAGTACTGACTCCCGAGGAGTAAAACACGGGAGAGGCCCCCATCCCCTGTTGCTGCCAGGTGTGCCAACTTCCAATTCCGCACTTTATTCAACGGCCCTTTGGCCGAGGCAACGTCCGATAACGCTTCTTGTGCGACATTTGCCGACCCCGGCTTGTCGCCCCTGCCCCACAAAGTGAGCTGCGTGCTGGTGGTGACGGCGCGTCCCAAGCATGAGCATCAGCAATGCCCCGCCTTGACCCGTGTGACAGTTCTGCGCCTTTGCGGCCGTGATCGGCCAGCATCATCACAGCGGGCGGGCCGGGGCCATGCTCGCGAACTTCCGCACCGACGCCGCTTCCATGCGAGATCCCCTTTTGTCGAGCTTGCCCATGCGCAAAGTCCTGAAACCCTTATATTCCGGGGTTTTGCGAGCGACTGCAGACCGTTCGGGTACAGGCAGGTTACCGGCAACCTGCCCATAACTCGTGACCAGGTGTTACCAAAATCAAGAAATCTGCCACCAGATCGAATAATGCCGTTACCTCGTTCGAGAAAAGCGTTACCTGCCGACGGTTTTCCGCCTCAATACACCCTATTAAGGCACAATTGCGCGATTTCACCTCATTTGATGGAATTTTCTTCTGCGATATTCCTATTTAAGGGCATCTTTAACCGGATTTGCAGATCCGATTAACACCGTGCCGCGTCAGTTCTTGTTGTTGACTAATGCATTAATATATATGTATTTTCTCCGTGGACTAACGCAAATACGGGCCATGAGAAAACAGCTCGCCAAGACCGCTGAAACGCCCAGCCGGGAAACCTTGCACGCTTACGAGCGGCAAGCGCTTCGTCACATCCGCAGAGCCACGAGGATATATCCGACGCTGCCACCATTCGCCGCGCTCAAGGAGGAGGTAAGTGGGCGCATGGACCTGCTGCGGCCACGGACGGTGCGTCTCTATCGCGCAGAAATGGGGCTGGCCCTGAAGCTTACCGGGACCGCGGCCGGTCTTTTCGAACGGGAGATCGAAGAAGCGCAAGACCTCTGCAGAACCGAACTTGATCGCCTCAAAGGACGCCCGGAGCCGAAGCGCACTGCATCGAAAAAGGTGAAGGATGCGACCCAGAAGGAAGTGGCTCGGGTTTTCGCCGAGCTCAAGCGCACCGCACTCAAGACTGGAAGTATGATGGCGGCAGCGGCGGCCCTTTATTGTGTTGTGGCGCCGCGGATGGGCCCCCGCCCGAAAGAGTTGCTTGACGCCGAGGTCCGAGGCAATCTGCTTATCTTCCCGAACGCGAAGGCGACCGTCAGACACCCCGACACCAGGGCCCTGGACATGTCCGAATTCGGCCCCGTTTTCGTGGAAGCCGTGGTCACCTTGCTTGCCCTCGTGGCTCGCCAAGTCGCTGAACTGGGCTTCGAGCGCTGGCGCAACGCCATGGCTGAAACGCTGGCGCGCGCTTGTGCCAGGGCCAGCACCCGCAGGCTCAGCCTATATGGGTTCCGCCATGTTTCTATTGCGACTTGGGAAGCGGCCGGGCTGACCAAGGAAGAAATTGCGGCCATGGCCGGTCATCTTGGCCTTGAAACGGCTCGCATCCACTATGCCCGGGCCCGACATGGCTGGAAGGTCAAGGTCGTGGCGCGCGCGGTTGGCCAAGCAGATGTCTATGCGGGCGCGATCAAGGACGATGAGACACCTGCCAGGACCGCTTCGACCAAAACCATGTCGACCCGAAAAATCGCGGCGGATAGGGAAAAGAAGTCACCGTCCAGGAGTGGAAACGCGACCGCCGAAGAACTTTGGGCGACGCACCGGGCAAAACTGAATGCGACACTGGACGCCCTCGATGCCCAGCGCAGCGGCAGCTCGAAAAGACCGGCAGCAAACAAGTACCTGCCTTCGATCGCCTCCGATCATCAAGATCCCGACGCGCCAGATCCTCAGGAGGACCAGATTCGACCTCATCTTCCAGATGATGACGCAGATTCAGATCTCGACATTTGATGCCTTGTCTGTTCGCCATTCGCGGAACCGGGAGGCCAGTTGCTATTCCATATGTTAAGCCCCCGCTGCGGGCCGACCTCGCAATCGTCACCACCATTCTGCGCTCCGAAATGGTCATCGGTTTTCGGCGACCATGATTATGTCGGTCACGTCCGGCCTTTGCCGCCTTCTTGGGCCAGAGCTCTGATGTGGCCACGGCAGACGATCTCCGTCGCTACCAGCTTTTTCAGCATGAGAACGGCGTCAGCGCCTCGACGATCAATGGTGCAGTCTCGGCCTAGCACTTCCTGTTTGCGGCATCGAGGAGGCGGCCCGGCTGCTCGAGGCGGCACCGGGCGTAAAATACAAGTCCGCGCTCGGGGTCGCCTTTGGCGCCGGGCTGAGCGTCTCCGAGGTGGCGCACCGAACCGATCTCGTCACGGCAATTGCATCGCGCGGTGCAGGAGGCGGCCGAGGTCGCCGGCATCCGCAAGAAGGTCAGCCCGCACACCTTGCGGCACAGCTTTGCCACGCACCTCTTGGAGCAGGATGTCGATATCCGGCTCATCCATGTGCTGCTCGGGCCCTCCAGGCTCGAGACCACCGCGCTCTACACCAAGGTCTCGACCCGCGCGATCCAAGCGGTCGCCAGCCCCTCGACCGGTTGATGGCGCTGTGGAGGACAAGCCCCCACCCGCCTGACCCGGTGCGCCACACCATCCAGGTCGCCGATATCTTCCGGGCTGCCGGTCCAGCCTATCGCGCGGCCCATGCCGGGCATCCGAGCTTTAGCCGCTCGATGTCGGCGATCGAGACCTGCCGCACCGCAGTCCCGGATAGCCACGTCGAAGCCTGTTCCGACTGCGGGCATCAGCGGATCGCCTATGAAAGCTGAGCGCTGCTCAACATCGAGCATTGCATTCCAGCGCCATGTTGGCTGCTCCCTCTAAGTCGGGAGGAAGTGTTTTCAGGCTATTTGCGTGATAGTGCCATCGCTTGCCGCAAGCGGCGTGAAGGTCTGCTCTCGATTTCGTCCGCCGTTCTTGGCGCGGTAAAGCGCGATGTCGGCATCTTTCAGCAGAGACTCCATGGAAACCATGGTACTGGCGCCAGCCACTCCGGCGCAGAGCGTCGCCCGCACGGGCACGCCCTCGATGAACTCCGCTTCTGCCTGGAATGAGCGCCTGATCCGCTCGATGATGGCGAAAGATGCTACCGGGTCGCTCCCGTGCAGCAGTATGGCAAACTCTTCTCCACCAATGCGTCCAATAACGTCATTGGTGCGCAGGCTAGCCTGTGCAACGCGGGCAAATCGCTTGAGGACCGCGTCGCCCATGGCATGACCAAAGCGGTCGTTGACGGATTTGAAGCTGTCCAGATCGATAACCGCCACGCCGATCGGCTTACCCTCGGCGGTGCAGCAGGCAATGAGCCTGTGGCCCATCTCGGTAAAGCCACGCCGGTTGGGCAGGCCGGGACGTCTCGAGTTACACCAATTCTTGTTTCAACAAATTCGCGGTCATAACGTGCTCTTTTAGGCTGCATAGTTGAAACTATGCAGCGAGAAATGAGCTCCCAGTTTGCCCGCATTAACGTGCGCGGCCTGACCTCGGTTTCAAAGTTCGACACCGAAGACGCCTGCGATTATTCCGTCGCTTCTCACCGGAATTCGTCAACTACATCCTTGAACCAACGATGCAGTTGTTCTGCGGCTACGGCGTAGATGATTTGTCCTGCGCTTGCATGTTCGGCCTCATAACACCGGATCATCACCACTGACTGGTAGCAGCACTTGGGCCTATTTAACCACCTCACACACCCATGTTGTGCGTTAGAAACTTTGGTCGGTGTGCATCTAGCGACTACGCGCCGGGCCACTTGACCAACGCCTGCAGTCCGCTTCTAAGCTTAAAACTGCTTCTGAAAGCCACGGAATGGCCCGACCATCTCCGACGATACAGGCACATTCCGGTCAAATCACAGCAGCATTCTGCCACTCTAAGCTTCGCGCACGCCTTAGGAGCACAAACGCTTTTTTGATTAAGCGACGGCGTCTTCCAAGATTGCCTCTGACGCCTTCTCCGCAATCATAATGGTCGGAGAATTTGTGTTACCGGATGTGATGAATGGCATAGAGGACGCATCAGCGACGCGCAGGCCCTCAACCCCATAGACACGCAGCTTGTTGTCCAGCACCGCCATTTCATCGGACTTGACGCCCATGCGCGCCGTGCCGACTGGGTGGAAAATCGTCGTGCCGATATCGCCTGCAACCTTGGCGAGGTCCCCGTCGCTGGTGAGATGCGCGCCGGGACGGAATTCCTCGGGGCGGTACTTTGCCATAGCTGGCTGCGACATGACCTTGCGTGCCCAACGAATGCTGTCTGCTGCGACCTGACGGTCTCCCTCTGTCGAAAGATAGTTCGGCGTAATAACTGGCGCAGCAGTGACATCCATGCTGCTGACGTGCACCTCGCCACGGCTTGCCGGACGCAGATTGCACACGCTCACGGTAATCGCCGGGAATTTATGCATCTCGTCGCCGAACTTATCGAGCGAGAGCGGCTGGACGTGGAACTGGATGTTCGGCGTTTCATAGCGATCCGACGAACGCGTGAACGCACCCAGCTGCGATGGCGCCATGGTCAGCGCACCGCGACGGCGGAAGAGATAATCCAGCCCCATGAACCCACGGCGCACCAGCGACTGGTAGAGCATGTTCATGGTTGGCACGTCTTGGACCTTATAGATCGGACGCAATTGCAAATGGTCCTGGAGGTTCGAGCCAACGCCCGGCAGGTGATGCACAACATCAATACCTGCTGCCTTAAGATGCTCGCCATGACCAATGCCGGAGCGTTCAAGGATCGCCGGGCTCGCCACCGCGCCTGCAGAAAGCACAACCTCACGACGGGCACGGATGGTTTCGCGCACACCATTGCGTAGTACGCTCACGCCGGTCGCCTTGCCGTTCTCAACGATGACTTGGTCAACGAGCGTATTGGTGAGAACTTCCAGGTTCGGACGCTTCAATGCGGGCTTGAGGAAACCACGCGCGGAGCTCCAGCGACGGCCCGTCTTCTGGTTGACGTCGAAATACCCACAGCCTTCATTCGTGCCGGTATTGAAATCGGTACTGCGCGGAATGCCGGCGCTCTCGGCGGCATCAATGAAGGTGTCGAGCACTTCCCACTTCAAACGCGGCTGCTCTACACGCCATTCGCCGCCTGCCCCGTGAAGGTCCGAAGCACCGCGCCAATTGTCTTCGTGCTTTTTAAAAACTGGCAGAACATCGTCCCAACCCCAGCCTTCCAAGCCAGCTTCGCGCCAGCGGTTATAATCCGCCGCCTGCCCGCGCATATAGATCATAGCATTGATGGCCGACGAGCCGCCCAACACCTTGCCGCGCGGATAGGCAAGGTCGCGACCATTCAAGCCCTCGGACGGCTGGGTGCGGAACATCCAATCCGCGCGCGGATTGCCAATCGCGAACAGATAGCCGACCGGGATATGGAACCAGATCCAATTGTCCTTGCTGCCAGCCTCGAGCAGCGCCACCTTGTATTTGCCGTTCTCCGACAAGCGGTTCGCCAAAACGCAGCCCGCCGAGCCGCCACCGCAGACAATGTAATCGAATTCCATAGAGCTCATCAGTCACTCCCTCACTGAGGCGCAAGTTACTGTGCGAAAATGCTTGCTCACAAGCGGAGGTTTTGAACATATGCTGTGCGGAAATGCACGAGGCGAAGAGTGGCGGGATTTGACTGGAACGACCTGAAATTCTTCCTAGAAGTGGCCCGTGTCGGCACGCTGAGCGGGGCCGCGCGTATACTGTTAGCAGACCACGCCACGGTCAGCCGTCGGATCACCGCGCTCGAGCAGGCACTGGGACGCTCGCTCTTCCAGCGCGGAACGAACGGCTATGCGCTCACCGCGGCAGGGGAAGACCTGCTGCTACACGCCGAACAGATGGAAGTACTCGCGCTGCGATCAAGCGCGGGCAGCGATGTCGGTAGCGCCATCGGCGGGGTGGTGCGCATCGTCACCGCTGATGGCTTTGGCAATTTCTATCTCGCCGAGCGTCTCGCCAGCTTCGCGCAGACCAATCCGCGCCTTTCGGTGCAACTTGTGCCAATCCAGCAGATCCAGTCACAAAACCAAAGAGACGGCGACATTGGCGTTACGCTGACCCCCGGCGGCCCGCGGTTTGTCGCTGAGCGATTGGCCGATTATGGCTTGGGCCTATACGCCAGCAAATCCTATCTCCATGAGCACGGCACGCCAGAGGCGCGCGCGGCGCTCTCCAAGCACCGGTTCATCGGCTATATCGAAGACCTGCTGTTCTCGCGCGAGCTGGATTATCTCGATGAGGTCTCCCCCGGCTTAAGAGCGCAATTGCAATTCTCGAGCCTTCTCGGACAGGTGGAAGCCACCCTTGGCAATGCCGGAATTTGCGTCCTGCCCCACTTCATAGCCTCGCGTTATCCAGCACTCGCGCCAGTCCTGCCTGATGAGGTCAACATTCTCCGTTCCTATTGGATGAATGTGACGCCAGAGGCCCTGCGCGTGCCGCGCGTCCGCGCTCTGGCGGACTTCGTGCGCAGCCTTTGCCAAACCACGCCCTTCCCTTTGTCAGCGGCTGCAAAGGTGCTGCGCTAGATCATCAATTGCGCCAACGATCCAACGCGCTATCCTGACACCATCCCCTGAGCATTCCGGACCAGCCGTGACCAATATCGAAACTCTGCGCCCCGGCGTCACCCGGCTTGAATGCCCCATGCCGCGCTTTGCCTCGGTCAACGCTTGGCTCATCGGCGACAAGAGTGATCAGTTTATCCTCGATACCGGCATGCCGGGCGAACCAACGCGGCAAGTGTGGGTGCAAGCGGCAGAGCTTGGCCACATCGGCAATGTCACCGAAATCGTCTGCACCCATATGCACCGCGATCACACCGGCCAAGCATCCCCGCTTATGTCTCAATATGGCGCTGCGCTGAATATGAGCGCTCTCGAGCATCAGCACATCACTTGGGCCAGTAGCACCTCGCTCGAGCGCCGCAACGCTTCCGCACAAAACTTCCTCCATATGATGGGAATGGACGAGCCAACGCGGATAAAATCGAAACCAATCGATTATGCGATGCTTTCCCCCTTCCCCCAGAATTTCAACGTGCTTACGGACCGCCAAACGCTTGAGCTTGCGGGCCGAAGCTGGTCGGTGATCATAGGTGGCGGGCATTCAAGCGCGGGGGTCTCGCTGCTCGCAGAGGACAATTTGATCTTTCTCAGCGGCGATCAAATGCTGGCTGGTGCCGGCCCGCATATCACCGTCTGGAGCGAAACGCCCGACGCTGATCCTCTTGGCGCCTATTTCGATTATCTCGACCGTCTCATGCCCGTTCCTGAGAGCTGCCTTGTGCTGCCCGGACACGGCTCAGCCTTCACCGGGCTGGCGCAACAGGCTCAAAAACTCCGCATGGCGCATGAGCGGCGGTTGCAGGCATTGCTGGAACACCTCAGCCAAGCGGCGACTATTCAGACCATGTCGGAGACGATCTTTTCGCCACGCGCCGCGTCGCGCTTCTCAGACCTCGTGCCCGGCATGACCCTAAGCCTTGCCAATTATCTCTGGCATCGCGGCAAGCTCACGCGCCGCTTTAGCGATGATGGCGTGATGCTGTTTGAGCGCGCTTAATTGAGCACGCGGATTGGCGTGCCAGCCAAAAAGGCCAAAATGTCTTCCAACGCTTGGCTAAAGAACGCCGCATAGGTGACGTCGGTCACATAGCCCAAATGCGGGGTCGCCAAGACGCGCTCGAAAGCAAAGAGTGGATTGTCGGCCTGTGTGGGCTCCGTCGCAAAAACGTCCAGCGCAACCCCGGCAATACCATCGCGCTTCAGCACGGCGATCAGCGCCGCCTCATCAATGAGACCGGCGCGTGATGTGTTGACGAGATAAGCGCTTGGCTTCATCAGCCCGAGCAGCTTGGCATCAACCAGCCCCCGGCTCTCCGGCGTCAAAGTCGCGTGGAGGGAGATCACGTCGCCGGATTGAAACAGCGCTTCAAGCGAGCTTGCGCGCTCAACGCCCGCAGCAGCAGCCCGCTCGTCATCAAGCCGTGGCGACCATGCGGCAACGCGCATGCCAAAAGCCGTACCGACCTTTGCCACCGCCGAGCCGACACGCCCTAAGCCAACCAGCCCAAGCGTACGCCCCGATAGCGCAAAGCCGAGAGAACTCTGCCAAGCCCCTGCCCTTATGCCATTGGCTTCAGGCACGATGGAGCGCGCCATGGCCAGTATTAGCGCCCAGGTCAATTCAGCCGTTGGCGCACCATCGCTGCCTGTACCTGAAACAACAATGTTGCGGCTTTTTGCGGCCAACATGTCGATGGCGGCATTACCCATGCCCGTGGTGACAAGCAATTTCAGTTTTGGCAAAGCCGCGAGAGTGGCCGCGTCGAACCGCGTGCGCTCACGATTGGCAACGACGATATCTGCGTTCTGGAGGCGCTCAATCAGCGCCTCCGGCTCGCCAATAAACCTCTTCTCGAACTCAACATCAACTGCATGCTCAAGCTGGGACCAATCCGCCGCGCCTTTCGCAGCCGATTGATAGTCATCGAGAACAACGCACCCGAGTCGAGCAGAAGTCATTTAAGCACCTATTGAGCTGCTGTGATTTTACCGAAAGCGCCAGACGCGCGGAAGGCATCAATCTGCTCTTGGCTGTAGCCATACTCCTGCAGCACTTCATCGATGTGCCCACCCAATGCCGGTGGCGGGGTGACTTCGGACATATCAACGTCAGAGAAGGAGAACGGGGAAGCAACCGAGCCGATGAGATGCTGACCGACCGGCAGTTCCAGGCGCCCACCAACTGCCGCCAACTGCGGGTGATCCGCCGCTTCACCAATGGTGTTGACCTTGGTCGCAACAACCTTGGCTTCCGCGAGAATGTCGAGCAGCTGCGCGCAGGTCTTGGTGCGCGTAATGGCCGACACTGCCTCGACCAGTTGCACGCGGTTGGAGCGACGATCAAACACGCCAGCAAATTCTGGCCCGCCCAGTTCATCCGGACCGAGCGCCGCCACAAGGCGCTGCCACATGTCATTGGTCGAGGCGATGATCACCACTTCCCCGTCGCTTGCCGGGAAGGCCTGGTTCGGCACCGAGAGGTGGTTCGCCGTACCCATAGGCTTATGCATGGCGCCATCCATCCAATACTCAGTGTAGAAATAGCTCATCAGGTGAGCCGAGCTGAGCAGGAGCGAGGATTCAACGCGCTGACCGAGGCCGGTGGTCACGCGATGGAACAGCGCACCGAGAATGCCCGAAACGATCGCTAGCGAACCGTGGAGGTCAACAATCGCCGAACCGCAGCGTACAGGCGAACGATCTTCCTCACCGGTAATGCTAATCAAGCCACTATGCGCCTGCAGCGCCAGATCGTTGGCACCAGCCTTCGCCAGCGGGCCGGTCGTGCCGAAGGCAGAGAACTCAGCAAAGATCAGGCGCGGGTTGATCGCCTTGAGGTCTTCGTAACCGAGGCCCAAACGCTCCATCACGCCCGGACGGTAGTTGTGCACGACAACATCGCAATCCTTAGCGAGCTTAAGCGCGATCTCCTTGCCTGCCTCTGTGCGCAGATCGATTTCCAGGCTGCGCTTATTGCGGTTAAGCGCCAGGAACGACGGGCTGACGCCACCGAACTTTTCGAGACGTTCCTTGGTCACGCCATAATAGCGCGCTTCGTCACCGCCGGGTGGCTCGATCTTGAGAATATCAGCACCCATGTCCCCTAGGACCTGAGTGGCTGCGGGCCCTGCAAATACACGCGAGAAATCTAGAACCCGAATACCGTCAAGAACATTGCCAGCCACGACGCACTCCCAAAAATCCGGGCGCGACACACTACGCCCACCTTAGTTTGGGATAGAGCTAGCATTGATAAATCCAGCAGATAATGAGCGAAAGCTGACTAGTTTCGTTGCAAAAACTGTAAAGCCTAGACGCTCACCGATTGGAAATGCTTGGCCAAAAAGTCGATAAATACGCGGGCCTTAACCGGCAGATGCTTGGTCGGCGAGTAGACCGCGTAAACAGCGTTCTCAAACGAGGTGAAGCTGATCCGGTAGTCCGGCAGAACGCGCACCAATTCGCCCGAAGCCAGCTCATGGGCAACCGCCCAATCCGGCATCAGCGACAAGCCCAACCCCTGCAACATAGCGATATGCAAAGCCGGGCCGTTATTGGTTCTAAAGCTGCCTTTGACCGGAATTTCCGTCAACGTGCCGTCTTCCGCCAGAAACCGCCAATTCACCCCACCAAGGTTGATCTTATAGGTCAGGCAATTGTGCTCGAGCAGGTCTTGCGGCGTGTTGATCGGCGGACGCCCCTCCAAATACGCTGGGCTGGCACAGAGTATGCGCTCGCTATTCACCAGCTTACGGGCGATCAGCGATGAATCCGCCAGCGTCCCAATGCGAATATCGACGTCGATATTGTTCTCAATAATGTCGACGTCCTCATTCGAGAGGGTCAGGTCGACGCTGATCTCGGGATACTGCTCCAGAAATGCGGGCAGCGCGGGCGCGATATATTGCAGCCCGACCAGCAAACGCGAATGCACATGCAACACGCCTTGCGGACGCACATGCTCCTGCGTCACCTCAATCTGGGTGTCACGCACATCGTTGAGAATGCGCTCCGCGCGCTGGTAAAACACCGTCCCCATATCGCTCAGCGATAGCTTGCGACTGGTGCGGTTTAACAGCCGAACCCCGAGCCGGTCTTCCAGCGCATTGATATAGCGCGACACCGATGCCGGTGAGAGACCAAACCGCCGACCTGCGGCCGAGAAATTTCCGCACTGAACCACGGTGACGAATAGCTCCATGTCACGCAGGCTAGGCAGGTCTTCAATTCGACGGCGCTCAACAGCTGCCGTCGGCGCAGATGGCCGGATGGTCATAGCAATATAGTCTCCCCGCGCTCTGCAGCTCCTCTGGGTATAGGGACAATACCGAACTGGCTGAGCGCTAATGCGACATAATCGCCCACTTTCGTTTGTATTATCAATAGTTTTGCAAAAATCGGAGTGGTTTTCCCCTAGCTGGCATACCAGAGCCATCCTCTCGGCAAACGCACGAACCTTCGGCCTAAGGCAAAAGAACTTCGCAGATTATGCAAATTTGCGCGGCATCTAAACGCGCTAAAGCTGATGCAAGCAAGTGCATCAGCCGGAACCATGATGACCGAAATCCAGATCCCCGCCAGTGCTGTGGCCATGTCCAGCGCCGTAAAACTCAACCGCCAAGACGATGTTGCTGTCATCTACATCGACAACCCGCCTGTAAACGCCAGCTCGGTCGCTGTGCGTCAGGGCCTGATGGCAGCACTGAACGACATCGCCAGCACGCCATCGGTCACAAGTGTCATTATCATTGGCGGCGGCAAGAGCTTTATCGCAGGCTCGGACATCAAGGAATTCGGCAAGGCTCTGCCCCCACCAGAACTGCCAGAAGTTCTCACAGCCATCGAGCAGTGCCACGCCCCCGTCATCGCCGCCATCCATGGCTCGGCGCTGGGCGGCGGCTATGAGCTCGCACTGGCTTGTGACTGGCGTATTGCTGTTCCAAGTGGCGTCGTCGGCCTGCCCGAGGTGAGCCTCGGCATGATCCCCGGCGCCGGAGGCACCCAGCGCCTGCCGCGTCTGGTTGGCATTCCACATGGCATTGAGATCGTCACCTCCTCGCGCCGCGTTGCAGCCGCTGAAGCCGCACGTCTCGGCATGATCGACGCCGTCGCCGAAACCGATCTCCTTGCGGACGCGATTGCCTTCGTGGCCGGCAAGTCCAAGCGCCTCAGCGCTCAGCTCACCCCGCCAACGGCAAGCGCAGAGGACATCGAAGCCGCCGCCCAAACTGCTCTCGCCAAGGGCAAGGGTCGTGAATGCGTCAGTGAAGCCGTTCGCGCTGTCCGCCTCGTTAAAACCACACCAGTCGCTGAGGCCCTGAAGCTCGAACGCGAGATCTTCCAGCGTCTGCGCACCGGCGAAGAAGCGTCAGCGCTTCGTTACAACTTCTTTGGCGAACGCGCCGCAGCCAAACCTCCAGCCGATCCAGATGCCACTCCGATCTCGGTCAAAACCACAGGCGTTGTCGGCGCAGGCACCATGGGCGCAGGCATTGCCAGTGTGCTCCTAACCGCTGGCCTCAACGTCATCCTCGTTGACAGCAATGAGGCCGTTATCGCCCGCGCCAAGGACACCATTGCCAAGACGCTTTCGGAGGTCGAAAAGCTGGGCAAGCTCGGTAAGGCAACCGCTGCTGATCGCCTCGCCTTGCTTCAAACCGCAGACGACGTATCGGCGCTCAGCGACGTCGATTTGGTCATCGAGGCTGTCTTTGAAGACATAGCCGTTAAGACCGAGGTTCTGGGTAAGCTCGGAGCCGTCATGCGCGCTGACGCGGTTCTCGCGACCAACACTTCCTATCTCGATATCGACGTTCTTGCGGCGGCCTCTGGCCGCCCAGAGCTGTTCATCGGCCTCCACTTCTTCGCGCCCGTGCCGCGCATGAAGCTGCTTGAGGTGGTTCAGTGCGCCACCACTTCTGCGAGCACTCTGGCGACGGGCTTTGCCCTAGCCAAAACCATTTCTAAGCTCCCCGTGCTGGCCAAGCCTTGCGAAGGCTTTATCGGCAATCGCATCTACGCCAAGTATCGCGCGCAGTGCGAATACGCGCTCGATGACGGCGCTCTACCCCAAGACGTCGACGCAGCCGCAACCAAGCTCGGGTTTGCCATGGGCCTCTTTGCCGTATCCGACATCTCTGGCCTCGATATCGCTTGGCGTCTGCGCCAGAGCAAAGCGGCAACGCGCGATTCGCGCACCCGCTACGTTTCTCTGCCGGACGCCGTGTGTGAACTCGGTCGTCTCGGTCGCAAGACCAATGCGGGCTGGTATGACTATGACGAAAAAGGCAAGGCACAGCCATCGCCGGTCGTCACCGATCTGGTCATGCAGAACGCGGCCCAGCGCGGCACTGCAACCCCCGATGGGACGGCCATCGGCCAAGCCATCCTCGGCGCCATCATCAATGAGGCCGCGCTCATCGTGGCCGAAGGCATCGCGCGCACGGCCTCCGATATCGACGTCGTTCTGACCAATGGCTATGGCTTTGCCAAGAACAAGGGCGGCCCGCTCTTCCAGGCGGCGCGCATGTCCCCTGCCGAGGTTGAATCGCTGGTCGATAAGGCCCAGGCTAATGCAGGCTGTGGTTTTGTGCGCGGCGATACTGCCGCCCTCCTCGCCCCGCTGCGTCAGGCCTAAAAGCAAAGGCCCCGGCAAAACCGGGGCCTCCATCACAATGCGATTGCCGGGGCACGCCCCGTCTTTTTTATGCGCGCCGGGCGGCCAGCGCATCCATCAGCGGGGGAATGGTGGTGGTGCAGGTGTGGATGGCAATCGCCGCCGTCAGCTGCAGCACGTCAGCAATCTCCTCCGGCGTTGCGCCATGCTTAAGCGCCAAGCCGATGTGACGCTCCAGCCCCTTCGGTTCCGGACAGACTGGCGAAGCGCAAATGGCAATGCGCACGAATTCCTTTACCTTGCGCGACAGCGGCCCCTCAGCATAGGGGATCTCCGCATAGCGCAGATAAGCGTCCATAAAGTCCGGCGCATAGACAAACAGCGCGTCGCCTCCTTCGGGCCAATAGCCGGTCAGCGCGATAAAACTTGTCTTGCGGTTTTCCTGCTCTTCGCTCAGCGCTGGCGTTTGCGCATATCCAGCGAGGCTTAGCTGGCGCACCAGAGCGCCCATGCCCGCTTCCATAGTCATATGCGAGGAGAGCGTCGTCAGCTGTATGACTTCCAACACCTCAGCTTCAGTTGCCCCCTTATCGAGCGCCATCTCAATATGCCGTGCCGCGCCAGTGCCATAGAGATGGCTCACAGCCCCGTCGGCGGCGATGTAGATAAACTCACAAACCTTCGGCTCGATACGCCCAGCCGCCGCTGGCGCATTCTGAAACTGCAAATAAGCCGAAAGATAGTTCGGCGCGCCTTCCAGGAGGCCATCGTGGAATTTGTGCCAATAGCCGCGCAGGCGAATGACGTCGTCTTTGAGTTGTTGGCGAGCGGTCGTATCCATGCTCTTCCCCATCATGGTGCAAACAAAAAGGGTGGGCACGTCGCACAATCGCCAACATGCCCACCCCAGAATTTAGTGGTGTCCGATCAGTCCTTAGCGTCGACGGCCACGTCGTTAGAAGCCGTGCGAATGCCCTTGCGCAGCATCGGCAGACCGGCGGTCGCCACCAGCACCACAACGCTCAACACTACAAAGCTGGCCGACACTGGCGTCGAGACGAAGATGTCGAACGAGCCGCGCGAGAGCAGCAGAGCTCGACGCATGTTTTCTTCGATCATCGGCCCAAGGATGAAGCCCAAGAGCAGGGGAGCAGCCGGATAGCGGCCCAAGATCATGAACACGCCGACGATGCCGAAACCGATCACGAGGAAAATGTCGAAGACATTGTTACGGATCGAAAACACGCCCACGCAGATGAAGAACAGCATGGCCACATAAAGCGCGTCGTAGGGGATCTTGAGGATACGCACGAACACGCCAATGAACGGCAGGTTGAGGATCAGCAGCATAACGTTACCGATCCAGAAGCTGGCGATCAGGCCCCAGAACAATTCTGGATGCTGATTGACCAAGCCAGGACCCGGCGAAATGCCGTGGATCATCAGCGCTCCGAGCATAACCGCCATAATAGCGTCGCCAGGAATGCCAAGGCTCAGGGTCGGAATGAAGGCCGACTGCACCGCAGCATTGTTGGCCGCTTCCGGCGCGGAAATACCAGCCATAGCGCCCTTACCAAAGATCTGCGGCGTCTTAGAAACGCGCTTTTCGGTGGCGTAGCTGATGAACGAAGCGATGGTCGCGCCCGTCCCCGGCAGAATGCCCAAGACCGTGCCAATCAGCGTGCCACGCACAGTCGGCATGGTGCTTTCTTTGACGTCCTTCTTGGTTGGGATCAGCGAGCGTAGCGTCACGGAATGAACCTTGAACGGGCTACCGTCACTACGCATCAGATTGACGAGAATCTCCGCCACACCAAACAGGCCCATCGCGATTGCGACGATGCTCAAACCGTCCGACAGCTCATTGCGGCCAAACTGGAAGCGCTGGACGCCGGTGTTCATGTCCATGCCCACGGTGCCAAGGACCACTCCTGCGATCACCATCGCGAGGCCCTTAAGCATCGAACCACCCGATAACGTCGAAGCGGCGATCAGGCCGAACACCATGATGGAGGTGTATTCGGGCGCGCCAAATGCGAGCGCCACATCTGCCAGCATTGGGCCCATGAACATCAGGACGAGAATTGCGAAAGTGCCGCCTACGAAAGACGACAGGGTCGTGACTGCCAGCGCCACACCCGCACGCCCATCACGCGCCAGCGGATAACCGTCGAGACAAGTAATGGCATTGGTGGCAGTGCCCGGGATGTTCAGCAAGATCGAGGCGATGGAACCGCCGTATTGCGCCCCATAGAACACACCAGCGAGCATGATGATCGCCGTGGTTGGTTCCATGTAAAAGGTCAGTGGCAGCAGCATCGAAATTGTCGAAAGCGCACCAATGCCCGGCAACAGGCCAACGATTGTACCCAACGCCACGCCGACAAAGCAGAACACCAAATTGTTCCACTCAAACGCCGTCGCAAAACCCATTTGGATGGCTGAAAAATAATCCATTGTCCGATGTCTCTCAGGCTACCAAGGGAAAGCGCGCAGCGGCATGCCAAGGCCGAAAATGAACAGCGCAACGCCGACGATCGGCAGCAGCACCACGGTGATGGCTATGCGCACTAGGTTTGGCTTGGGGTAAGCGAAGGCCGCGAGCAAGGCCATGGCGACAGTGGCAATAACCAGCCCCGCCGGCTTGAGCAGCAGCGCCCACGCCAACAAGCCTGCGAAGATGAAAAAGGCCGGACGCAAATTCATCAGCGCCCCTTCCTTTTCCTGGCCAGCATCAGGCGTTTTCCACGCGATCAACGCGCCGAAACCGGCCAATACCGTGCCTGTGACAACCGGGAAAAAACCCGGCCCCATCTTACTCACAGTGCCGAACGGGTAGGCCTGCGCTTGCGCAACCGCCAGCAATCCGATGATGAGAAGAACCAGCCCCCCGATCCTTTCAGACCAAGGTGACACTGTTTGTGCGCTCATAGAGCACCTCCCATATTCGATGTGCCGCGAGCGACACATGTCCTCCTTAAAGACTTTCGCGTTGCACCATGTTCAGAAAGCAGTTGGAACAGCCGTTTCACTCACATGATCTATACAAAAACTGCAAAGCCATCAGACACTAAGACAAACCGCTAGTCTTCTGAATACAAACGACTTTTTATGCTACCTTGTGATTATTCACCCTTGACCAAGCCAGCGCGAAGCCTGCGCCGGCAACAATACTCAAACCAATCAACACGCCCATTGCTGTTGACGGCGTCGAAAATACCGACGCCAAAAGGCCAATCGAGAACCCAATCCCGATCTGCATGAAGCCATGAAGGGCCGACGCCGCCCCGGCGCGGTCGGGATGGGAGGCGAATGCTGCGGTCATTACGGCCGGCGCAGCGTGGGCATAACCAAAGGCATAAAACGCCACCGGCAACATCACCGACCAAAAGCTCGGCTCGGCGATCAGCGTCCCATAAAGCAAGGCCACCGCTGCCATAAGGACCATGCCAGCGCCCCAGGGCACGAGCTTTTCGGCTGGTATCGAGCGCATCAAAAACCGCGTCCACATCGAGGCCAACATGTAGACGCCCGACTGCAGGAACATCCCTGCCCCGAATATCTGCGGAGAAACACCTACCTGCGTGATCAGCAAAAACGGCAAGATGCTCGCCTGCCCATAGATCGCGCCAGCGCACCCCGCGGTGCATAAGGCCGGCCACATAAAATCCCGGCTACGCAGCAGGATCAGCATCGAGCGCGTCATCGCCAGCGGGCGAATGCGGGAGAGATCAACGGCCACCGCTTCCGGAATGAAAATCAGCACCAGCGCCAGAGTGAGCACCCCATGCGCAACCATGGTGGCAAAGGGCAATTGGTGATCGCCGAACAACAGCATCACGCTGCCAAAAGCGGGCGCAAAGGCAGGCCCCGAGGCGATAATAATCGCCATCATATTGAGAATGCGTGAGGAGGCTTGCCCGGAAAACAGATCTCGCACCAGCGCCCGCGAGATCACCAATCCCGCCGCCGCTCCTGTGCCCTGCACAGCGCGCGCCACAATCAGCGCTTCAATGCTCGGTGCAAACAGGCAGCCGACAGCGCCAATCACATAGAGCGTGAAAAAGCCCAAGGCGACATTGCGCCGACCAAGCCCATCGGCCAGCAGCCCACAGACCAACTGCCCCAAGGCAAGGCCGATATAGAAAACGGAAATCGTGAGTTTGCCGGCCGCATCACTCGTGCCGAAGTCGGCAACGATAGTGGGCAATGCGGGGGTATAGATAGCAACTGAGAGCGGGCCGAGCGCGACCATAATCCCGCCGACCAGCCCCAGTTGCTTTTCTGAAATGCTTACGCGGGACATCCCTGCCCCGCGTGAAAGCGCGTGAACATTACGCGGTCACGACCATGGCCGCACCAACGGTCAGCTTCTTGGCCTTCTCGTCTTCGCACCAGACGTCGAGATGGTAGACGGTCTTGCCTTCTTCGTTGACGACAACGGTCGAGACCTTCGCGCAGGCGATGACGGTCATGTTTTCGTAGATGGGAGCGATGTACTTGGTCGAGAGACGGCTGCGGCAAGCGAACTGCGGGCCGAAGACGTCGATCAGCAAGCCCTGGATCCAATTTGTCGAGATCATGCCATCAGCGATAATGCCGGGCAGACCCTGCTTGATCGCATATTCGTCGTCATCATGGATGGTTGGTGGCTGGGTGTGCACGCGGCCATCGTCAGCGCCAATAGTCGGCTGACCATCCACATACCAACGCATACGCTCACGGGTCATCGCGCGTGGACGCGTACGGAATTCGGTGCCAGCTTCGAGAGAAAGGGTCACTGTAGTTTCTCCTTACGCAGACGCTTCGGATTTTTGGGCGTAGGCCAGGATCACCTGGTCGCGATATCGAACCAGCAGTTCACCTGTTTCGACATTGGTCAGTTCCATCTCGAGCAGCACATATTCTCGGCCCTTCTTGAGATAGCGGTCCTTGATACGGCCGATCACACTAAGCTTGTCGCCAACGCGCGCAGGCGCGAAGACATCGGCGTCATATTCGTAATGAATGCGTGCAGTTGGACCTGTGCCTTCTGGGCAAGCCGCATTGTAAAGGCGCAGCTTATCGAGGTGGATGAGCGTTGGTGGCATGATCAGCCCATCAGCGCCCTGGAAGCACTCATGGTGCATTTCCACGATGTGCGAATATTCGCGAATTACGAATGAGCTCAGCGTATACTCGACGGGACCGAGCACATCGCCCACGTCCAAGTCGGTAACATATCTACCGGTAGCCATAAGAGACTCTCGCTTGTGGTTATTAATGACGGGAAGTGGCGCCCTGTGCAGGCGCCCATGAGAAGACATCAGTGATGACTTCAAGTTTGGTCTGGTACGCGGCCCACGCCTGAGCGAGGTTCTCCTCGAACCACTCTTGGCTCCACCCCGCAGTGCTGCGCACATCGCGCACCGGTCGGGGCTGGCTATAGAGATAAAGCTCATTGCCGCGCGCGCCGACGATCTGCCCATTGAGTTGACGCGCAGCGTCACTGGCAACAAACGCAACCACTGGCGCCATGTTTTCCGGCATCGAGGCAAGACGAGCCAGACGCAGCTTTTCGGCGGCTTCTGGGGTCAATAAATGCTTGCGGGCATTGTCGGTCAGCTCGGTCATGCGGCTGGTGCTCGACGGCGCGATGCAATTGGAGCGAATGCCCAAATGCCCAAGATCGCGCGCGATCGTAGTGGAGAGACCAACAATGCCCAACTTTGCCGCGGCGTAGTTGACCTGCTGCGTGCTGCCAACCAGGCCACTGGCCGAGGTCATGTGAACGAAAGAACCACTGCCCTGCGCCACAAACTGCTTAGCCGCCGCGTGGCTGAGATAGACCGCGCCCAGAAGATTGGTGGCGTAAACCGCTTCCCAAGCCGCCAGCGTCATCTCTTTAAACGGCGACATACGGATGATGCCAGCGTTGTTGATAATAATGTCGAGCTGACCGAATTCATCCATGGCCTGTTCAACGATTGCAGGCCCTGTTTCGCGCGCCGTGACGCTCATTGTGTTGGCGACCGCAACGCCGCCCTTAGCGCGGATGGCGTCGACGACAATGTCAGCCGCCTTCGTGCCTGCTTGATCGCCAGCAAGGCTGACGCCGAGATCATTGACGATGACCCGCGCACCCAGTCCTGCCATATGCTCACACACGGCGCGCCCAATGCCGCCGCCACCGCCGGTGACCACAACAACCTTACCTTCGAGTGTCGAGTGCGAAACGCTCATAGCTTTGCTCCTTGAGCAAGCCGCGGCAGATCATCTGCCCATTCCGAAATTTGTTGGGTGAGGCTCTCTTCGCTCCATGGCCCATCGCTATGTGCAACGCGAACCGGCCGGGGCTGATTAAATAGCTGCACGCGGTTAGCGGTGATGGAAACTATCTGCCCGGAGACGGCTTTTCCGTTCTCGCTCAGGAGATGCAGAACAAGCTGCACAAACGCCTCAACATCAGCCTGATCTGGACTTGTCGCCACCACATTGGAGCGCACCGAACCGCGCATATCCAGAGCTGTTCCACGGGAAAGCCCGGCACTCGCCAGGGCACTTACGCCAGCCACACCGCCGTAGATCAGCGCCTGCCGATCGACAACGTGAATGATCAGGCCACCATTGCCTGCGCTCATAGCCTTAGAGGCGAGCTGCGAAAGGGTGAACCGTGTAGTGATTTCGATAGCTTGAGTAGAATTCCAAATATCTAAGTTTAGCGCATCAAAACGCGCTTGCTCATAGACCTGCGGCAGTGTCACCACTGCGTCCGGCACCCAGTTTTCGGGCAAGGCCAAAGCCTCGACGCCTTCTGCCGCGATAAAAACATCCGCACCAGCAGCCGCAAACAGGCCAGCAACCATCGACCACGGACCCGACTGGGCCGCACTAATAGCAATTCGCAATTTCGGGGACATGATACTCTGCCGGGGAGCGGCGAGGGCCGAAGCCCTCGCCAGGGAGGAGACTGTATTAGTCGATGGTCAGGCCGGTCGCAGCCAGTGCCTGCCAACCCGCGATGTCGGAGCCAAGGGTAACGTCAGCTTCATATGGGTTCGAGCCGGTCGGGGTCATGCCGACAGCGACCAGACGTTCTGTAATGGTTTGGTCCTCAACTGCCTTGGCGATACCCGCGCTGAGCTTTTCAACGATCGCGTCTGGCGTTGCCTTCGGAACGAAAGCACCAACCCAAATTGTCACGGTGGAGTCAGGAAAACCAGCTTCGGCCATAGTAGGAACATCTGGCAGCTCCATCCAACGCTCAGGCGAAGTAACGGCGAGCGCCTTCAGCTTACCTTCCTTGATCAGCGAAGTTGCGGTGAGCGTGTCGAACACGACCTGCACTTCATTGGCCATCAGGCCAACCTGCGATGGACCGCCGCCTGCGTATGGAATGTGAACCATCTCAATGCCGGTCGCCTCTTGGAAACGTTCACCGATGAGGTGACCAGAACCACCAACGCCGGCAGAGCCCATGTTCAGCGCACCTGGATTGGCCTTTGCGTAATCAACCAGCTCAGCAACAGTGTTGGCGGGCAGAGATGGGTGAGCAACCAGAACAAACGGACCACCGGCAACGATCGACACTGCGCGCAGGTCTTCGGTCGTGTCGTACGGCAGGTTCTTATTGAAGGCCGCATGGATGCCTATCGCCGATGTGTGGAACAGCACAGTTTGGCCATCAGCGTCAGACTTCGCGACAAATTCGGTACCGATTACGCCTGATGCGCCAGGCTTGTTCTCAACCACAAATGGCTGACCAAACTGCTCGCTCAGAGACTGACCGACTAAACGCGCAGCCGCGTCTGACGAACCACCCGGGTTATAGGGGACAACCAAAGTGACCGGACGTTCAGGATAAGCGGCAGCATCCTGCGCAAGAGCACTGCTGGAGAACAGAGCTGCAGCGGCGACCACAGCCGCAGAAAGACGGAAAGACATAATTCCTCCTCAGGATTTTTTATTATTTCCCTGAACCTATTGGCATTCAGGAAAGCCTCAACGCACAAAAACCGGCAAACATCTTCATGGAATTTGCAAAGTCGGACCTAAATTGGCGGTTCGATGGAAAATTTGAGCCTCCGGCTTGTGCACACCGGAGGCCCAGGCTGCGCTTATTGCACAGGGATACCAGCCTTCTCGATCACCTCGCCCCACTTGGCGCGATCATTGGTGATCTTAGCGTCGAGCTCATCTGGGGTCATCCGCACCAGCGTAATGCCGAGATCGTTGAGGCGTTTTTCTAGCTCAGGCGAATTGACTGCCTCATTGTGCGCTTCACGCAGACGCGCGACGACGTCTTGTGGGGTAGCCGCTGGGGCAACAAAGTAGTTCACAGCAGTGGCTGAGAAGCCTTCGACCACGTCTGCAATAGGGGCGATTTCAGGAACCAGCGGATCACTTGCAAGGCTCGAAACGCCCAATGCGCGCAGTTCCCCGGTGCGAACATAAGCCAGCATCGAGGTCATTGAGTCGATCGACCAGTCCACACGGCCTGCAATTACGTCAGGCAGGGATTCACCCGTCCCTTTATAGGGGATGTGCTCAACTTCAACGTCGGTCATCAGCTTAAACAGCTCGGACGCCATATGCGCGCTCGAACCAACGCCGGGGCTGGCGTAGGTCATATCGCCCGGAGCATCCTTAGCGGCTGCGACCAAGTCCTCAATGCTCTGGAACGGCGAGTCCGCCGGAACTACCAGTAGGTTCGGCGAGTCAAAGATCGTGCCCAGAACCTCGAAGGCCGTGTCTGGATCATATGGCAGGTTCGACTGCAGTAGCGGGCCAGTAATCTGGGTCGATGGCGTTGCCATCAGAAGGGTGTATCCGTCTGGCGTCGCTGTGGCGCCAGCAGCTGCGCCAACCGAACCACCAGCACCCGCGATGTTCTCAACGACAACGTTTTGCCCCAGAGCCTTGGCCAATTCTGGCGCATAAATACGGGCAACCGTGTCCGAACCGCCGCCAGCTGCAAACGGTACAATCAGCTTGATCGGACGATCTGGAAACTGGGCAAATGCCGCTGTCGGGAGCGCAAAAACGGCAGCCAAGCTGAGAGCTGTTAGGGTCTTCAACATTAAGGGATGTCCTCCTCTCGGGTCTTTTCGCCCGGACGTGATTAGGACTAACCCATGTTTTCGACACTCAAGTTTTCATAATCTGCAAAGCATCTACGCAGACCTGGTGATTGCTCTGCCAAGACTGCAAGTCGGACAAGTGTTCCCAAAAACGGCGCCGTCTATTCCGCGCCGAAGGAGGACACTTTGCGCGACGTTAACCGCGAGCTTGTGACAGCCATGCTGTTCATAGGCACGGGGCTCGCCTTTGGAGGCTGGGCCCTTTTCAACTACGACATGGGCACTATGCGCCGCATCGGTCCTGGTGCCTTCCCGCTTGGTCTGGGAACCATACTCGCGGTCATCGGCGCCGTGCTGCTCCTGCCCGCCATTAAGCAATTGCGCACCGCCCAACCCGCACCCGCGTACACTTCGGACGACGCATCCGACGAACCCAGCTCGCTCCGTGCTGGTCTTTTTGTGCTGCTGAGCCTTGTGGCCTTTGCGCTCGTCCTGCCGCTCTTCGGCACCATCCCCGCGCTCTTTGCTCTGACCTACACCGCGGTGTTGGCCGAACCGGGCCGCGACTGGAAACTCACGCCAGCGATCATCGCCGCAGTCCTCTCCGCTTTTGTCTGGCTGCTGTTCAAACAGGCGCTGAGCCTCCCCCTTATCATGCTGAAGTGGCCCCTCTAATGGACCTCATTTCCAACATCAGCTTGGGTCTGGCGACAGCCCTCACCACCACCAACCTGCTTTATTGCACTCTTGGTGTCGTCATCGGCATGATCGTCGGCGTCATCCCCGGCGTCGGCACCATGGCATCCATGGCCATGCTTTTCCCGCTCTCGTTCTACATGGCGCCAGAAACCGCCCTCATCATGCTCGCGGGCATTTGGTACGGCACCGGCTACGGCGGGCGAACTGCCTCAATCCTGCTCAACATTCCCGGCACCCCGGCCAACGCCGTTACCTGCCTCGACGGCTATCCGATGGCCCGCCAAGGCCGCGCTGGCGTCGCGCTTCTCCTCACGACCTTGGCATCCTTTGTCGGCGGCACAGTCGGCATTGTCCTCTTGATGGGCTTTACTCCCATCATCGCCAAATGGGCTCTCGCTTTTGGTCCCGCAGAGTATTTCACCCTCATGGCACTGGGCCTGATCGCCGCCTCCGCTATTTCGGATGGCTCAGCCCTAAAAGGCCTGGCGATGGTTATCGTGGGCATGATCTTTGGCACCGTTGGCGCCGACGTCTATACAGGCACCCCGCTCTATACCTTCGACATGCTTGAGCTATACGAGGGCATTGGGCTCGTCCCCCTCGCCATGGGCCTTTTCGGCATCGCCGAGGTCATCTCCAGCATTGGCAAAATCAAAGCGGGCGACATCGACCGCAAATCTGCCAGCTTTAAGGCCATGAAGCCGACCCGAGACGACCTGCGTCGCTCTTGGTTCCCCATGCTGCGCGGCTCTTCAGTCGGCGCCTTCTTCGGAACCCTCCCCGGCACCGGCCCGTCGGTTGCCTCCTTCCTCTCCTACGCGCTCGAAAAGCGCGTTTCCAAAACGCCTGTGCGTTTCGGCAAGGGTGCTGTGGAAGGCATTATGGCGCCAGAATCCGCCGACAACTCCGCCGAGATGACCTCCTTCATCCCGACACTCGCCCTCGGCGTCCCCGGCAGCGCCTCCATGGCGCTCATGCTCGGCGTATTGATGATCCACGGCATCCAGCCCGGCCCCGGCCTGATCAATGATCAGCCGCAGGTCTTCTGGGGCCTCATCATGAGCTTCTGGATCGGCAACGTCATCCTCGTCTTCCTCAACATCCCGCTCATTGGGGTTTGGGTACGGATGCTGATGATCCCCTACCACCTGCTCTACCCATCAATTCTCGTCTTCGTCGCCATCGGCACCTACACCGTCAGCAACTCGATCTTCGACATTGGCATCGTGCTGTTCTTCGGCGCGCTTGGTTGGCTGTTGCGCGTGCTGCACCTCCCCGCCGCGCCGCTGCTGCTCGGTTTCGTGCTTGGTCCCTTGATGGAAGAACACTTCCGTCGCGCCATGCTCTTCTCCAAGGGCAGCTTCACCACCTTCCTCGACAGCGGCATCACGAAGGTCGTGGTCATCCTCTGCGCCATCCTTTTGTTTTGGAGCATTGCCTCCGCATTCCGCTCCCAACGCAGCAAACAGTCCTGATCGCAAAGCGAGATATAAAACATGAGCTACCAGTTCTACACCGTTGAGATTGCGGAATTTATCGCAACTGCCACTATCAACCGTCCGCCTGTGAACGCTCAAAACGGGCCTATGCGCGAAGAGCTGATCACCATCTTTGAAACCCTCGGCGAGCTTGACGAAGTCCGCGCCATCATCCTCACCGCCAATGGCCGCGTCTTCTCCGCCGGTGCGGATATCAAGGAGCGCGTTGGCATCGCCGCCGGAGCTGGCGACTACGCGCGCAACAACCGCATCGTTCGTAATTTCTTCGACGTCGTTGCCGATTGCCCCAAGCCTGTCATCGCCGCTGTAAACGGCCCGATGATCGGCGCGGGGTTCGTCCTCGCCCTCTGCTGCGATATTATGATCGCTGCCGAAACCGCCAGCTTCCAGATGCCAGAGGTCAACGTTGGCCTAGCGGGCGGCACTGCCTTCATCTCCGAGCACTTCGGCCGCTCCCGCGCCCGCGCCATGTACCTCACCGGCCGCACCTATCCAGCATCCGAGCTGTATCGCCTCGGCGTTGCTGAAGCCGTTGTGCCTAACGAGCGCTTGCTTGAAGAAGCCATGGTCTACGCCCGCGAAATCGCCGCCAAGAGCCCCCTCGCCATTCAGGCGGCCAAGCAGGGCTTCATCAACGTCAAAGAAATGCCCGTCCGCGACGCCTACCGCTACGAGCAAACACTCACCGTCGCCCTCTCCAAAACCGAAGACGCCAAGGAAGCCCAACGCGCCTTTGTTGAAAAGCGCGCACCCGAATTCAAGAGCCGCTGAGAAGCCCGAACTACAAGACGCACATACAAATTCCCGGCACATAAATCTATGGGCCGGGAGTTCTCTATTCGATGCTCGCTAAGTCACTGTCGCCACATAGCGTGGCAACAAACTATCCACCAAGATAGCGCTTGGACAGCTCATCACGATCCAGCAGCTGGTCTGATGACCCATGCTGCACAATGCGCCCGCTTTCAAGCACATAGCCGTAAGAGGCATATTGCAGCGCCAGGCCAACATTCTGCTCCACCACCAAAATGGAGAGCTTCTGCTCTTGATTGATCTTGGCCAAAATCTGGAAGATTTCCGCTGCAATCTTTGGCGCTAGCCCCATCGAGGCCTCGTCCACCATCAACAGCTTTGGACGCGCATAAAGCGCACGACCAATGGCCAGCATCTGCTGCTCACCACCCGAGAGGAAGCCCGCAAACCCAGATTTGCGCGCCGCCAATTGCGGAAAATAGTGGTAAATCTCGTCGTGATTGCGCTTTGCGCCCGGCTGATTTGTGTCGCGCGCAAATGCCGCCGCGTCGAGATTTTCCTCCACGGTCAGATTGGTGAAGACATAACGACCTTCTCGAACATGCAAAATGCCGTCCCGTGCTCGCTTATAAGAGGGCGCAGACGTCATATCCTTGCCACGGTAGCGTATCGCACCAGGCGTCGCGCGCCCGTTTTCGAACTGCAGCAGGCCTGAGATCGCCTTGAGCATGGTGGATTTGCCCGCGCCATTGGCGCCAAGCAGAGCCACAATGCCGCCCTCAGGCACGCTCATCGATACATCTTCAAGCCCGATGATCGCCGCGCCGTAGGTTACGGTCAGATTGCTCACTTCAAGAGCAGCCGTCATCGCAAATTCCGTCTTTTGGAGTAATGTGAGGACCGACCCTGATTAAGGGTCGATCCGAGGCTTTGGTGTCGATTTATTCGACTTCAGACCAAGCGGTTTCCTCGCGCACCACCAGCTTGCCGTCTTCGACATTGTAGCGGTAGATCACGCCATAGGGGACGCGCTGGCCTTCGAAGTGGATCGGAGTGCCGAACACACCACCGGTGTCGAGGTCTTGAATGGCGTTGATTTCAGCAATCAGATTCTCGCCGTTCAGCTCGAGATCCTTCTCCATCGCATTGCCAATGGCTTCGCGCAGCACGAGTGCTGCTGCCCAGCTCTGCATGTAACCAACGTTGGCGTAGCCGGTGTATGGCTTGGCATCCCAGGTCTTGAGATAGTCCGCGATGGTATTCATCATCGGGGTGTCGGTGTCCTCAACCAAGAGGTTCACCGAGATCGCGCCGAGATAGTTATTGGCCGCATCACCAACAGTTGCCACTACTTCTGGGTGCGAACCAAAGAGCGTTCCCATGAACTGGGTGTCGATGCCGTAGTCCTTGGAAAGGCGGACGATTTCTGGCCAGACGTTTTCTGCATAGCCGTGGAAAATGGTGTATTCCGGCTTGGCATTGCGCAGCTTCACAGCTGCCCCGGTCACGTCGACCTCTACCAGCTTGGTCTCGAACTCCATGGCAACTTCAATGCCCAACTCGGCGGCCTTGGTGCGCATATATTCGAGCGGATCGCGACCAAATTCAGTGCCCGAATAGACGAAAGCGATGCGGGCTGGAGCGTCACCCTTATGGGTGGCCTTGATGTAGTTCAGCAGCTGCCCGACTTGGTCAGAATAATTGGTGCCTGCTAGGAAGTGGTATTTGAAGTCTTCGGTGTTCACGAGCTCGGAAACGCCCGAGGTGCCAGCCATGAGCACCTTATAGGTCTCGTTGTTCTCGGGGGAAATCGCACGGATGAACGAGGTGCCATTGCCGCCAGTGAAAACAACGTCGCCATCGGCAACGGCCTTCTTAAAGCCAGCAACGCCCAGCTCGACCTTATATTCGTCGTCATAGAACGACACTTCCACCGGACGGCCACCAATGCCGCCTTCCTTGTTGATCCAATCAACAGCGTGCTGCCAACCCACTTGCTGGGCCTGACCGGTCACAGCAATCGGGCCGCTCAGCGCCAGCGGGATCCAGAATTTCAACGGCTCAGCCGCCATGCTTGGTAGCACCGAACCCAGTGCAATGGCCGAAACCGACAGACCCATCATCAAACGGCGGGACATGGTTTTCATTGTAAACTTCTCCTCCAGAGATCGTCTTGCGTGAGCCAGAGCGCCAAAAGTTCTGATGCAGATGTGCGCTCTGGGTAGGCTAGGCCACGGCTGTTGCCGAAGCCGATGCTTAGTGGCCTGTCGTGGCCTCAACAGCCTGCGTCTTGCCCATCAACCGCTCCACGATCCCCACGAGCCCGCGTGGTTCGAAGACGAGGAAGAGCACGATCATCAGACCGAACAGAATTTCGCGCAGTGGCGAGGAATAGCGCGCCATGTCGAGCCCTTCAGGGCCGATGACCTCAATGGCGTGCTGCAGTAGCTCTGGGGCCAGCGTCATAAAGATCGCGCCCAAGATCGAACCAATGATCGAGGCACGACCACCCACAATCACAGCCGCAAGGAAGAAGACCGAGACCAAAAGGGTGAACTGCTCTGGGTTCACGAGACGCAGGAAGGCAGCGAGCAGCGCCCCTGCCGCCCCGGCATAAGCCGCGCCCAGGCCAAAAGCCAAAAGCTTAGTATAGACGACATTGATGCCCAAAACCTGCGCAGCATAATCGCGTTCACGCACGGCAATAATGGTGCGCCCAAGGCGGGTGCGGAATAGGTTCCGTGCGCCCAAGCAACCAAAGAAGGTCACAAAAGCGACGAAGAGATACATGCCCAGATCGCCCATACCGAAGATATCGGTCGCGGGCAGGCTCAACCCGCGGTCGCCCCCGGTCACAGCCGTCCACTGCTGGAAGATAAAGCTCAGCGTAAACTGTGCCGCCAGCGTCGCCACAGCGAGGTAAACGCCCTTGATGCGCAGCGCCGGTATCGCAAAAACCACACCCACGGCAAAGCCGGAAACAGCGCCAATGATCACCGAGAGCCACAGCGGCGTGCCCAAGTGAATGGTTGCCAGCGCGCTGGCATAAGCGCCAACGCCCAGGAAGGCCGAGTGGCCGATGGACATCAGTCCGCCGTAACCAACAGTGATGTTCAGGCCAACGGTTGCCAGCACATTTATGGCCACCAGACACGCCATATAGGTCAGATAAACCGAGCCCAGCGTCGGAAGAAGCAGCAGAATAGCAGCAAAGGCAATCCAGCTGATGATTTCACCGGCATTGGCGCGCCAAACAGATTGCGTGGTAGCGCCAGCGCCCGCAGAACTTGTAACCGAGCTCATATTCTTTCCACCCGCTGTTCACCAAAAAGACCATTGGGCTTGACCATCATCACAACGAGCACGAGCAGGTAGGGCACAAAGCTCTGCCAGGACGAGCCGAGATACCAACCCACGACAAACTCAAGCCAACCCACGATAAGGCCAGCGATAACCACGCCACCAACACTGGTCATGCCAGCCAGCATCACCACCGCCAGAACGTTCATGGCGATCGAACCCATTTGTGGGGTCACCCCGTTCACCGAGGCGGTGACAATGCCCGCAGTTGCCGCGAACACACCGGCAAAGATCCATGCCAGACGGAAAACACCGCGAATATCGATACCCACGCTTTCCGCTGTTACCTGATCGGCCGAAGCGGCCCGGATAGCGGTGCCGGCGCGCGAATAGCGGTAGTAGAGAATAAAGCCGATGGAGATGACAGCGACGATCCCTGCCGTCCAAACCAGGCGACCGGGAATAAGCAGATCGCCCAGAAACAGCGGCTGACGCGGCAGCAGTTCAGTCATCTGGCGGGCGTCTGGCCCCCAGGTGAGCTGGGCGAGGCCGCGCATAATGCTCGACACGCCGAAAGTCACCATGATCAAAACGACGGGCGGGCGACCGAGCAAGGGGCGCGTCGCCAAACGCTCAATAATCACCGCCGTAATCGCCGCGCCAAGCAGCGCCATCGGCAGGGCAGCAAGCCAGCCAAAGCCAAGCTGCACGTCGAAGAAATAGAAGTAATACGTGCCCGCCATCATCATTTCGCCTGTGGCGAAATTGAAGACATTGGTAGCCTTATAGACCAGCACAAAGGCCAGCGCGATCAGTATGTAAACCGAACCTGACGCCAAGCCGAGAATAGAGATTTCGAGAAGTTCTAGCATGGCAGGGCTTAGTCCTGTCCCAAATAGGCGTCGATAACAGCCTTGTCGCGACGAACCTCGTCTGGCGTGCCAGCGGCAATCACCTTGCCGAAATTGAGCACGGTGATCTGGTCCGACATGGCCATGACCGAATCCATGTGGTGGTCGATCAGCAAAGCGGTGACATCGGTATTGTCGATGATACGGCGGATATGGACTGCCATCTGGCTCTTGTCGGTATGGTTCATCCCGGCAAAAGGCTCATCGAGCAGCAATAGGCTTGGTTTCATCACCAGTGCGCGTGCCAGCTCAATGCGCTTGAGCACGCCATAGGGAAGCCCCGACACGGCTTTATCGCGGTATTCGCGAATATCGAGCATGTCCAACACGCTCTCATCGATCTGGCGGGTCGCTTCAATTTCCTCGCGACGCGCCTTCCCGAAATAGACCAAGCCCGCGAACAATCCCGCCTTGAGGTGGGGGTGTACGCCTAGCTTGATATTCTCCAAGACGCTCATGCCGGGAAACAGCGCAAGGTTCTGAAATGTCCGAGAAATACCCAAATGGGCGCGAACGCTGGCTGGCTTACTCACGAGATCATTGTTCATGAACTCAATGGTGCCGCTTGCCACCGGATAAAAGCCGGAGATCGCGTTAAAAAGTGTCGTCTTACCGGCGCCATTCGGACCGATCACCGAGGTGACACGGTTCTTAGGCACGTTCAGCGAAACATCAGTGAGCGCATTGATGCCACCAAAGCGAACACTGACACCTTCGACGCGTAAAAAGGTCGACTGCTGCAATAGAATTCCCCCTGACAGGCGCTTGTGTGCGGCCTTTTGTCATAGCCAGCGATCTTGGCAGGTAGAGAAACTTCAACAAGCGGCACAATCTGCAAACGTTGTTGCCAATTCTTGCAAAGTTACATCTGAGTGACTTTGCGTAGATTGGCGCCCAAACAAAGGGGAAAAACGATGATTAGAGTCGGCGACATCATCATAGATTGGGTAGAGGAACTGGTGGTTTACGACCCACCTGAACTGTTTGGCGAGATGACTAGCGATGAACTCGCCGGACACAGTTCTTGGCTTACACCGGACTATTTTACTGAAGAAAATGGGTTTTATGTCGGCGTCTTAAGCTGGATCATTCGAACACCTACGCGCACGATCCTTGTCGATACTGGTGCAGGCAACGACAAAGTCCGTCCGACTTCACCACGATTTGGCGGCCTACATACGCCGTTCCTCGAAGGTCTTGCACAAAAGGGCATCACCCGTGACCGGCTTGATCTCGTGATCCTAACCCATCTTCATTTGGACCATGTGGGTTGGAATACACTGCTGAATAACGACAAATGGGTGCCAACCTTCCCCAACACACGGCACATTGTATCAGCGATCGAGTTGGCGCATCGCGACCCGGAGCGAGGCGCTGCGGCCCGCCCACCAGCCACATGGCAAGTCTACAACGATAGCGTTAGACCACTGGTCGATGCCGGCTTACTCGAAACTGTTGAAGGCACAGAGGATTTAGGTGAAGGCCTGAGCCTTATCCCCCTGCCCGGTCATAGCCCCGGTCAAATGGGCGTGCGTGTTCAAAGCCAGGGCCAGTCGGCGATGTGTATTGCTGACGTCCTACACCAGCCTATTCAGGTCTATCACCCGAGCTGGAACTCGCGCTATTGCGAAGACCAAGAAACCGCCCGTACAACCCGCGCCAAGGTTCTCGCAGAAGCTGCTGACTACAATACGCTCTTGCTACCCGCGCACTTCGGCAACTCGCACTGCGGTTATGTCCACAAGACCCCTTCCGGCTACAGCTACGAAGCATTCAAGGGGTGAACTGCGCGATGATCGAAACGACACAGTTCAGTCAAATCAATGGAATAGCGCTCCGCTCTACCTTCACTGAAGGAGGATCGGTGACTTTGGGGCTCATCCATGAGTTGGGGGGCAGCCTGAACAGTTTTGACGATTTGGTCCCTCTCTTGGCCCCGCATTATTCGGTGTTACGCGCAGACCAGCGGGGTATGGGACTGTCCGAGAAGGTCGCTGGTCCTTTCAACGTTCGCACACTAGCAGACGACTTTATTGGCCTGCTCGATCACCACCAAATCGCCGAGCCAATTGTCTTGTTGGGTGCAGCGGTGGGCGCGTCTATCGCTACACAAGTTGCCCTCAGCGCCCCTGATCGCGTCAAAGCATTAGTGCTCGCCGCGCCTGCGCTTTTCATATCGGAAGAGCGTCGGGCTGCAGGGCATGAAATGGCTAATCGCCTCGAAGCTAATGGCATGCGGGAGATTGCCGAAATCGTCGTTGGTCGGTCTTTCCCAGAACACCTTTGGAGCAGTAACGCACAGAAAGAACACGTGATTTCGCGGTGGCTGGGAGCAGACCATCGCGGTTATGCTGCAACGCATCGCATGCTACTTGAGCTAGACCTAAGGGAACACTTGGGCGGTTTGACTATGCCAGTGTTGGTACTCGCTGGCGAGTATGACCCTCATGCTCCAAGAGCATTCCTGGACGACGCCACGGCCAAAATTCCAAACCGGGAAGTTCGCGAAATTTCAGCAGGCCACTTCATGTGCGTGCAATCGCCAGAACTGGTGGCTGAGTGCATCCATCACTTTGTAGCTGAGCTATAAAGTCAAATGGTGGGATTTCTCTTATTAGAAAAGGGAAATCCCTCTATCGCCGACAAGTTACTGTCGCAACGACGTTATGCTGGCTTCAACTGAGCCAAACCGCAACGATTTCTTGATGAAAAAGTGGCGCGAGAGACGAGGCTCGAGCCAGCGACCACCGGCGTGACATGCCGGGGCATCGCCTTTTGCTGCAGCAGTTGTTCAACAGTTCCATGCCTTTAACGCGCCATGTTCCACAAAAAAGGTGAAACAACTGCTCAAGGTTTGACGGCGAAAGATAGCTTTTAGCTGGATGTCCTCATCGTGCACTAAAGGAAATAGAACGTCTATCAAAATTTGCCTAGTAACCACGCTGGGTAAGCCGAAAAACTGTAACCAACTGGTACCCATGACACACCTGAGCGATGATCATGTTTTAAGAGGCAGGTCACGGCGTACTCGACACGTTTCCCGTAGTGCTGAGGGACGCATCCAAAAGCGAGTTATTGGACAGGGCGATGTTTCTCACGAATGTCTATAACAAGCGCAACGCTCTGGCACAGACACCTATCCTCAGATTTGCTGGCCAGACAGCTCTGGCCGATACCCCGATGAGCCAGGCTGAGACAGTAACATTGCAGAGGTGCAACGGATAAAGTCGCTTCGGAACTGAACATCCCACGATGCGCACAATGCACACTAGCCAGATCGAGAATATCGGCGAACAATGTTGCCGGGCAGTAGAGAAGTGTATTTGGGCTCGAGCTTAAGCATGCGAATTGCCCGTTCTCGAGACATCAATTCACGGAGGTATCCAAAACAGCTTAGCGGCCATTTTGACTGAGCAACCTTGCATATGCGCGCGAGAACACCGGTCGACGAGCGTCACTTTGCAATGCCCTATATGGGACTGTGAACCAATAAGTTAGCATATGACTTTGCGGTGCGTAGCGGTCAGAATGTCACAGGCCATCTCGTACCATCTTTCGCCGAAAACGATCAGTTCATAATCGATTTTAGTAGCGATGCCTCGCGCACAAACCTACAAGTCGTTTTCCCCCTACCCCTCCTCTTCCCATCTTAAAGCGATTTGGTGCAAATGGGGTGCGCTATCGTGAACAAGCCGGCCGTACTGACGGTTCGGCCTGTTGAGATGGAAATGTCGTCGGGGAGTTCGGCCGCATGGAGCATGACCTGAATTCACCATGTCCGGCGCCACCATCCCCGCAAAAAGACAAGCCCCCGGGGCCTCCTGCCGCAGTCATGCCAACGCTTCGGGAGCTCCCTTCCACGACCACCGAACTTGCCTGCGATCGAGTTCAGGAGACGGGCCTTGAACTGTCCGCGGCCAGGTGAACTCTGCCCGCGATGATCAGCGCGGGGCCCACCATGACCAGCCAGAGCTGGCCGCACGAGCCTGTCAGCAGACGCGTTCCATACCATTGAGCGGCCGCGGTGAAGAGAAAGACGACGAAGGCCCCGGTCGTAATGGCATCCGACCGCAGATTCGCACCTGCCATCGAGATAATAACGCCCCCGCCAGCATGATATGGGACGCCCCCCCACCAGAGAGGAGCTTGAGATGTACGGGCGAACATCAAGTAGGCGGCAAGAAGGATCACGCCGCAGATTGCATCGATGAAAGCGACGACGAGAATGACGGTAGGAATATCAAGAGACACGTGCGTTCTTTCTGATCCGGGTGCAACCTATAACTGCACCCACCACATGCGGGTCGAGTTAGACTTTTCTGAACAATTGTATCGATCAGGAGAGGCGCGCTATCGCGGTCGCACCTGCATGCGAATCGCTGCCCACAATCACGCGGTTGCGTCCGCCCGCCCTGGCCTCATAAAGAGCATTATCCGATTGTTGCATGAGCTCCCCTACCGTCATGCTGGCATCGGGCGAATGGCCGACACCCGCGCTGAGCGTCGCCTCGATGGCATGGCCGCAGACCAGCGTCGCGTCGGCCTGAAACTGACGCCTGATATTCTCAATCAAGGAGCGCGCATCCTCACTTTCGATTTCGGGCAGCTGTCGATCCAAAAAATTGTTGAGTCGATTCCAAAACTTTGTGAGTCGATTCCAAGCAATTTTGAGTCGGTTAAGCCACGGTGGCGAGGGGATTTTCTTCCAAAATCGCCAGCCGGATTCGACTTCCAAAACCCATCTCTAAACAGTGGATTTAGCAGCTCTCGCCTTGCGCTGAGCGTAGTACCCGTTATTCGGGTCGAAGTCGGGCTTCTGATTGGTGAACCGCCTCGGGTAACCAGGCACTTTCAGCGGACTCGGCCAACCTTTTGGCTTGGCCCAGGTTGGATGCAGGTCGTTCGGCAAGGCGTTCGCCACTGGGGAACGTCCGTCCCTGGGTTGAAGGTCGAGATAAGGCTCTACTTCAGCACGACGAAACACCCGCCCCGAGGTGACATCCAAATCAATAGCTGGCTTCAGTCGGCGCTCATCCGCCCAGGATGCAACTTTCAATCCTTTGATGCCGGCGCGAGCGCCGATCTCTCCCTGGAGGATATATTTCTGGGAGAACGTCATGATCTGCTCGACGGGCAGCAGCCCGTCTGCATCCAAGGTCAAATGCTGCTTGGCCAGAAGGGCTGTCAGCTGGTCGTACTTGGTGATGTTGAGCATCGACTGCGCTGAAGTCAGCGGCACGGCTACTTCCGGTGCCGTATGGCGCTGCAAACCCTGGCTCAGTGCGTCGTAGACCTCATCGGCCCCTTGGTCGGCTCACGGTGCAGCCGCACTTCGACAAGGCCCCAGATCATAGCCTCTATCAGAGACGACCAAGGTTTCCAGCCGGCCGGATACCTCAGCATCACCTCGGAGACCGGCACAAAGTCCGGCTCGCACTCTCCCGGTACGAGGTCTACCAGTTCCTGGTCTTTGCGCAACTTCAGGATAAGCCGATCAAGCTCTCTAGCAGTGCAGCTCCCGGCCCCGATCTTCACGGTAGGCTGCGTGCGCCTCTTCCGTGGAACCAGGACCAACCAATGGAGTCGCGACGTCCCGGTGCACCAGATCGACACAGCGAGACATCGCAAGCCGGCGGCGAATGCCGTGTCCGTCACATACGCGGGACAGAACCCGGATTTAGATCAATGGCTTTGAACCGCGGCTTGGGATCCAACGTGTCGTAAATGTCGACCAATGCCAATGACGCCGAGATTTCCGGTAGCGGAATGATGTCAGCCAAGTCCTCGTATCGTTCAGGGACCCAGGTGGCGTCCACACGACGATAGGCCTTCACGGAAACATGGGATGGATCGACCAGAAGCACGACCCGAATGTCGGGATGTGATTGATAGTCGTCGAGCTTGTCGGTGTGGTCGATTGCGTTGGTACTGTCCGAGAGGACTTCTACAACCACCGTGGGACCTGTGGCATGGGTCGCATTCGAGTCTTTTGGCCCGCAGTCCACGACCACGTCGGGAAGTCGACGGTTTCCGCCGGCCAAAACATAAGTGTCGCTCCCCGTCGCCCTGCACCCTTGGTTCTTGGCGCTAGGGACCAAACTGGTGAGGATGTTGCTTGCGGCTACAGCATGGTCCTGCTTGGCTCCAGCCATCATCTCCAAGGGATAGCCATTGACGAACTCGTATCGACCGGGCTGAACTGCGACCCACTCCATGAATTCTTCGTCTGTCATGGGTTCGTATTTAGGCAATCCCATGTCTGGCTCCAGTTCGCTTAGGTCAGGTCAGTTTGGAGCTGAAGTATGCCGCAAATGCTCGAAAATATCGATATCGGAATCTCTCAGGCCCGATGTAAGCAATATGCGTCTCAAGCAGCTCGTCGTCGGCACCAGCAATATGGCCACTACCACGCATCTTTTCGAGAGGCTTGAGCCGCCGCTCGCCACAGCGATTTCCAATCTGAAAGGCGGCAGTCGGGATGCACGCCAAAAGGAGAAGGAAAAGCAGTTGCGCCGGCTTGCAAAGGACAGGCTTGTCCTCACGATGAAGCGTAAGCACGAGTAGCTTGTGCTAACCATCACCGACGAGACAAGACCGCCCCACCCAAGACCGCGTAGAGAGTGACAACAAGGCCAAGGTCGCCATTCATCCAGGCTACGTACATAAGGGGCCAAAAGCCCACCAGATAGCAGACCAAGGCTGGAGAGTTCGTCCACCCCTGCAGAAACCAGTTCTTTAACTTCTTCATTTTGTGTTTGACCGACCAACATAAGGCAGAGGTCGCCCCAGCGATGCCAGGAACATCAGTTCTCTATGGTGGGAAAGGTGCGAACCCCGAGTCAAATCCAGTAACGGCCAAATGCCAAGGCAAAAGACGTGTTATCGGGGAGGAATTTTGGCTGAAAAGCCTAAAACAGCGGTTACTCAGTGTTCCTAAGGCGAAACTGCGCCGTTTTCGAGTTCCGGAATCATAGATTTCTGGATATTTCAGCTCTAACTGGCGTCCTGCGAACCTTCGGGCGTTTTGCTGGGGTTTCCGAGATGTGATCACCCCCAAACACCTATGAATCGAGGTGTTGCGCCGACACTCCTTGCCCTCCCCAACCTACATCTACATTGACTTTGCGAACAACATTACGTAAGTTACGGGAAAGGGGATTATCACATGTCCAGCGCACCGGCTTCAGAGATCCAGAAAAATTTCGGCGAATGGCACGATAGGGCTTATGAGGGGCCCGTCGAGATCACGCGTTATGGCAGGACCACCGCATATTTGGTATCAGCGAAGCTGTTCCGCGATATGTGGGCATCTTATCGTAAAGTCGTTGCTGTGGAGGAGTTATCGGACTCCGACATGGCGATGATCAGAAAGGCAACAGTAGAAAGCTCTGAGCCTTTTAACCTCTCAGACATCCCCGATATCGAAGAGACGCCCGATGCGCCACGTATGGGGTGATAAACCTTGGATATACCTCCCAAGCCGCCAGTAGGTCACCTAATATCGTATGAATATTTGTGGAAGTCGCAGGCACACGAGACGGACGAAGGGCGTACTGCCTATCCCGCAGCGATCGTTATGGCTAGGGATGATGTTGGTCCGGAACCGATAGCCTACGCACTCGGGATCTCTCACAGCGAACCCAGAGAAGGCGACCGGGCAATGCAGGTTCCGCCAAAGCTCAAACGCTACCTCGGGTTGGACGACGAACCTTCCTGGATTTACACCGACCAGTTGAACATCTTCGTATGGCCCGGGCCTGATCTCCGTCCTGGCGAGTGGCTCTCCAGCCGACCAGCTGCCCTCGGGACGTGTGTCATCTCTCCGCTGCCAACCGACTGGTTCGAGGAGGTCAAGGAACATCTTGCCGAGAGCTATCGGCTGCAAATGGTAAAAACTGTCAAACGCACCTAGGTGTTCAGTCCCGGCATTTGATGGAGTGGGTCGATGATGAATCTATCCGGCTCTGAAGTCCACTGCTTGCAGATGAACTCGTAGGGTGTGAGGCCCTTGAGCATCTTCAGTCTTCGTCCGAAATTGTAGGCGTCGATGAAGTCCTGAAGGTGCCGACG
>NZ_JABBDZ010000018.1:0-62434 GCF_012847305.1 Devosia sp. MC1541 | reverse complement strand
TCGAGGTACCCCTTCCGGATCAGGTAGTCGAATATGCCGCGTATCGTGCTCAGATATTTGGCATCGACAGTTGTGGAGCTGATCGGCGGCAGCGGACTTGCACGCTTGGCGTTCAGAGCGATGGCCTTCACCGGATCATCGGTCTTGAGATGCTTTATAGCATCAACGGGCATTTGATCGATCAAATCCCGATACCGCAGCATGTCCTCCTTTTTGTACTGAAAGACCGGCTTGTCGCCCATGGTGGCAATAAAGATTTGCAGCTTCGTGCGGATTTCAGCCAGATATTTCGGGGACCTCCGCTTCCTGAGCAAATCTGCAAAATGTCCTTCAATATGCGCCGTCAATGGCTTTTTCGCTTCAGGATGGAGCGTCCCCAGCCGCATCGCTTCCGCAACTGCCAGCGCCAGTGCCTCTGGCGTCTGGTTACTAATGGCCGGCACAGGAGATGCTGCTCGCGCAGGACCCGTTGAGAATGCGAAAGATGAGGGAGCCATATCGGCAGGCTTTTGACCGTCGATCATACACTGCGTGGGAGCAGTTGCTTCGGCCGCAGCGTCGATGCTGTTTTGCCCGACCTTGCCAACGGACGCCTCATCGTTGATGCCGGCATTCAGGCTGTCGAGAAGCATGCGATATTTGGCGCGCTCTGCCCAAGCCCGGCTGTCGCGGTCAAAGTCGTCCATCACACGACCCAAGACGACATTCAACGCATCGCGTGCGCCCGGCTTGAGCCCAGCGTCGCGGAGTATCGCGAAAGCCTCTTCAACCAGCAAAACCAGTGTCCACGCTCTTTGCCGGGCCACCCGCTTATTGCACGTACGCAATGACCTGCGGATGTCCGTGTTGCCAAGGCGATCGATCAGGTCAACCGGAACCGAGCGACGGAACCAGTAGACCGGACCTCGCCGGTGAACAAAGGATGAAATGGAACTTGGCAAGGAACAAACACTCCCGTCACTGTGACGGGATGCTGTGACAGAATCCGTATTTTGATTCGGATTCAACTCTAGCAATATCAATGGCTTAGAAGTGGCGGAGAGGAAGGGATTCGAACCCTCGAGACCGTTCCCGATCTGCACCCTTAGCAGGGGTGTGCCTTCGACCACTCGGCCACCTCTCCACACACGGGGAGATACAGGGCTTCGGCGTTGTCTGGCAAGGGATTTATCGCCCCATTTGGGTTTTTCCCCATCGAGTGCCTCGATTGCTGTGTTTTTGGCATTTATGGGCCGATGTTTGGCATTGTGCCGGCATTGTTTGGCCTCCTGCGGGGCAAATCAGTGCCAGAAAGGGCCAATCCTGGCGTCGCCCAGCGGCATCTGGGTATTCGCCCCTCCCGCAACTGGGAGGGGCATATTGTTAGCGGCGGAAGATCTGCATCTGCGGATTGCCATTGCCGCGCTGCGAAATGGAAAATCCGTGCTCATCGAGCGTTGCGGTCACGCGATGGCGCAGGACCGCGAACATGAAAGTGGGCGTGACATTGACCGGTTCGTCAAATTGGATGGTCACGGTGTAGCTCTGCATATTACCAGACATCTGGACGCCGATGATCTGGCCGGAAAAAGCCTGCTCCAGATAAAGCCCTTTGACCCGCTCGCCGACCTGGTAGGGAGCGATGGCGCGTTCGGGCAGCGCCGCCCGAGCGGTGTTCCAATCGCGGAAGCCATGCTTTTGCGCGATTTGTTCCAAAGCTGCACTGTGGCTGAGCGTCTGACCCATCTGAGCCAAGCTATCGCGCAGGTCTTTGGCTTCAGATTTCAGAGTGGTGGCGGTCGGGGTATCAAGTGAATACGACATTTCGGTCTCTCCAATGAGAGGCGACTGTGTTCATGGGAGCCCGCATTGCCATGATGCGCCTTGGGAGTATTCCGAAGCGGATCGTGTCTCACGCTGACTTCACCATAGGCCAAAGGCCCGCGAGCGGCAGGGGCAGCACCCTGTCGCGTAAATGGTGGGACGCCGCGCGGAAGTCAAGAGATGTCCGACCGAGGCAGATTGGGGTGGACGAAGGCTGCCAAACCTCTAGTGTTTAGCAAAGCGCCAAGCGCTTGGGGGACTTATGACTGAAATCATTTTGCTGTTGGCCGGTTTTCTCGGCGGCGCCGTGAACTCTCTGGCGGGCGGCGGCTCGTTTATTGTGTTTCCAGCGCTTTTGTTTGTCGGCGTACCGCCGGTTTTAGCCAATGCCTCCAACACCTATGCGGCCCTGCCCGGCTATGCCAGCGGCGTGGCGGGCTATTGGCAATCCATGAAGATGTACCGAGGACAAATGTTGTCCTTCGGTATTGTCGCGATCATCGGTGGGTATATCGGCGCGGAACTGCTTCTTGTCGTCAGTGACGCGCAGTTCGAGTTGGTCGTGCCCTGGCTGATGAGTTTTGCGGTCGCGCTCTTTGCCTTTGGCAATCAGCTCAACGGCTTTATCAAAGCGCGCTCCAGCGGAACAAGCCGCATGGCAAAGCTCGGCGCAGCACTGATCCTGCTGCTAATGGGCGGCGTTTGTGTCTACGGCGGCTTCTTTAATGCTGGCCTAGGCATTCTGCTTTTGGCGGCCTTGGCCATGGCCGGGCTGACCAATATTCACGCGATGAATGGGCTAAAACTGTACATCTCGACGCTGGTGGCGCTCGTCGCCGTGATCCGCTTTGCGCTCAATGGCTCGATTGATTGGTATCATGGCTCCATCGCGCTGATTGGCGTGACGACGGGCGGCTATCTCGGCGCGCGTATGGCTCAACACATCCCCGGCCAATGGATCCGCATTGGGGTCATTGTCTATGGGATGTTTATGACGGCGTATTTCTTCTGGGCGGCTTATGGGTGAGATTTTTGGGGCGCTAGCCCCCCACCCCGGCCCGCTCCGCAAGGGGGAGGGAGAAGAAGGAGTTCTCGGCGGAATAGTGAGGCCCCCTCACCCGGCCTGCGGCCGACCTCTCCCCCAAAGGGAGAGGTGGAGGGAGACTACAGAGCTCGCTTCAGCCACACAGCGGCGTCGTGGAAGGGGACACCGCCGAAGGGGGCGGCGGGGATGGCGCTGGTGAGGACGTTGATGCCTTTGCCACCACGATGGGATTTGTTGCGGTGCAGACCTTCGGCAATCAGCACCCCGGTTGAAAGCCCAGTGTGGATACGCGCAGTGAGCTCGACCTCGCCGCGATCATTGCCGAGAATGACAGCATCGCCATCGGAAATGCTAAGCCGCTCGGCGTCCTGGGGATGGACGAAGACCGACGGTTCGCCTTCGCGTTTGAGACTGCCCGGGGTTTGGTTGAACGAGGAATTGAGGAAGGTGCGCGCTGGGCTTGTCGCCAGCTTAAAGGGTAGCGCCTCGGTGACGACTTCGTTCACCGCCCAATGGTCAGCGAACTTCGGCATGATCGAAGGGTCACACACCCAACGATAGCCCTTGCGATCGGCGACCTCCTGCCAATTGGGCGCAAACCGGTAGCGTCCGTCTTCCCAATTAAACCCCTTAGCGAAGCGGGCAACATCGTCAGGCCGCTCACGATCGACATAGCCCGTTTCTTCAACCTCTTCCAAAGCCGGATAGCCCGAGCGGGCAAAGGTGTCAGCGACGACTTCCCGATCCTTGGTGAAGAACACCGGATCGGTTTCGCCGAGGCGTATGGCGAGCGCGTTGATCAGCTCGTGGTTAGACCAGCATTCGCCGGGGCGATCCACCACGGCTGGGCCATAGAGCACACGCGTATGGCCGCCACGAGTGTAATAGTCGTTGTGCTCGAGGAACATGGTGGCAGGCAGGACGATGTCCGCCAGTTCAGCGGTTTCAGTCAAAAACTGCTCATGCACGACGAGGAAGAGATCGTCGCGCATAAATCCTTCGCGCACGCGGTTCTGCTCGGGGCAAACCGAGGCGGGATTGGTGTTTTGAACGATCATCGCCCGCACTGGCCCACCTCCCTGCAAGGCTTTCGCGTCGCCCGTCAGGATGGGCCCGACCTCGGACATGTCCAAGGCGCGCGGCGCGCCCTTTTGCAGGAACGTGCCTTTGAGGCGCGATTTATCCAGCCCCCAGGTGCCGGAGTTGGAGTGAAAAGCGCCACCACCGCGATATTGCCAAGCGCCGGTCATCGCCGGAATGGAGAGCGCGGCGTGGACCGAGGTCGCGCCATTGCGCTGGCGCGAGAAGCCATAACCGAGGCGGAAAAAGCTTTTCTTGTTCTCGCCGACCAGACGGGCAAAGGCTTCTATTTCATCGACACTTAGGCCGGTGATTTCAGATGCCCATTGCGGGGTACGCGCTTCCAGATGTGATTCAAACTCTGGCGAGAAGTCCGTGTATTTACGCATATAATCCCGATCCGCGAGATTATCGCGGAGGAGAATATGCATCGTCGCGACGGCCAGCGCCCCATCGGTCCCCGGACGCAGGATGAGCGCCAGATCGGCCTGATCCATGGTCGTGGTGCGGTAGATATCGATGACCACGATTTTAGCGCCACGGGATTTGCGCGCGCGGGTGGCGTGGGTCATGACGTTGATCTGGGTGTTGACCGCATTGGTGCCCCAGATCACCACGCAATCGCTCTCTGCCATTTGCTCGGGATTTACGCCGCCGAGCAGGCCCGTGCCGGCGATATAGCCGGGCCACGACAGACCTGTGCAGATGGTGTCATATTGGTGCGAATAGCCACGGGTGGCGCGAAGGCGCTCAATGCCGTCGCGCTGCACATGCCCCATCGTGCCCGCATAGAAATAGGGCCAGATGGCCTCAGCCCCATGCTCGGTTTCGATGGCGAGAAAGCGGGTCGCAATCTCGTTGAGCGCCTCGTCCCAAGTGATGCGCTCCCACTGCCCTGCCCCCTTGGGACCGACACGGCGCATCGGATGGGTTAAGCGCTCAGCGTGATGAATACGCTCGGCATAACGCGCCACTTTCTCGCAAATCACACCGGCTGTGTATGGGTCGTCCTTCGCCCCGCGCACGCGTCCCACCTTGCCATCTGGCAAAATGTCGACGTCCAGCGCGCAGACCGATGGGCAATCATGCGGGCATACAGAGCGGATGGTGCGGCTGGGGGCTTGTGCGTTCATAGGCGAAAACTACCCCCAAGGCCTAACCCGAGCAAACGCAGAATTGCGATAGCTCGGATCAATCCCGTTGATGACTTAGAGACCGAAAGCGCTTGTGGCGGTTTCTGAATTGCGCCGCGCGCGCATGGCGGCGTGGCTCACCAGCTGCGCTGCACCAGCGTGAAACTGAGAAAAAGTAATCGCGCCGGTCGAGGCAACCACGGTAACGCCACGCCAATTGGGCATGACTTTGTGCACCTTGCTCCATTCGATTGTGGTGGTACGCCCCAAGGCCGAGCGATGCACCAGACGGCGGTGATCCCAACGGGTGTTGGTAAAGAGGCCAACCAGCCCGATACCGGCAGCCCCGACCAGCAATAAGAGCGCGGCCAGATAGGTGGCAAAGACTTCCAGCAGATCGGCATTATGACCCAAGGTGATCACACCCAACAGCAGCACCAGCGACAGGGCCGCAGCGCCGTAACAGGCAAAATATTCGACCAGCGAGGGCCGCAATTCGCTCCATCCGTCCTCTGTCACAAGGGCGACCTCGGGCTGCATCAATCGCAATGCGAGGAAGGCGGCATAGCCGAAGGCAACAACACCCGCTGCTCGTGAAAGGGGCAACTGACTGAACGCCGGTACATATTTGAGGGCGATCAGGACAGTAATAATAACGAGCGGCAGAGCCACTTCTTGCCAACGCAAAGGCACGCTTTTGTCTCCAGAAATAGGCCGCGACGCAAACGGCAGTAATTTCGCCTACATCGCAGCAGGAAACTTGTTTTGGCTATTCACAATTTTGCGGCTCGCAGGAATGTCAGCACTTCTTGCTGGGGGTGTGTCTCGCAGCCCTCACAGAATTGACCTGATCAATTGAGCCCAATCAGGCCTATTGAGAGACTTGCTTTCTCCATCATCACTCAGTTTGATTTCAGAAATTGTCGTTTTTCATTAGACGGAAACGATTTACCCCCTTACCCGTCCTCCTGCCGTTTGGGAGGAAACAATGGGGCATTCAGTCCGCATGCCGGTGACGCCGATGCTGGGAACATCCATGTTCTTTTCCGGCATCACCTATGCAGCCACCGCTCCCTATGCGTCGCTGGTTGGCGTCGACGCACTGGGCATGGCACCAAGCGTTTTCGCAACGGTGATGGCCATTGGTTCGTTGATCGGCCTGATCAGTGCTGTCGGGCTGGGTCTGCTCTCGGACCGGATCAAAGATCGCCGCTGGCTTGTCATACTGACGGCCTTTGCGGGCATGACAGGCCACGCACTGATATTCTGGGGTCAATCGCCCCTCACCTTCATCATCGCCACGGCCGTGATCATGCCTTTGGGCTTGGGGTGTTTTTCCCAATGCCTAGGCTTTATGCGCGTATACTTCGTGCACCATCGGCCGGACAGGGCCGACTTCATCATGACCATTATGCGCATGATGTTCACCCTGGCCTGGGTGATCGTCCCCCCGCTGGTGGGATGGATCGCTTCGGCATACAACGTTTTTCTGGTCTATCTGCTCTCTTCACTGAGCTATTTGGCCATTGGCGCCATATTCCTCGCCTTGCTGCGAAACCGCGACACCGCGGTGCAATCGCCACGCATCGAAAGAGCGGAAGGGGCATCATTGCTCTCAACCTTTGCGATTGAGCGGCCCAAGGTATTTGGCCTCTGTTCAATCGTCCTGATGTGGACCGGCGCGCGGACGGCGAGCTATATCGTGCCGCTGTTTATCGTCAAAGAACTGGACGGCACGCTTGCCAATGCAGGTATTTATTCGGGCATCAATGCTGCCATTGAAGCGCCGACCATGTTTGCTATTGCGTGGCTGACCACCAAGGTCAGCAAGGAAACGCTGCTTGCAATTGCCGGCCTGTGCCTCGCGGTGTTTCTCGCCAGCGTGAGCCTCGCGCCCTCCATCCTTGTGATCTACTGCCTTCTCGTCATTAACGCTGTCGGCGTCGCGCTCATCCAGACACAGAACATCGCCTATGCGCAGGATGCGATTAAGGGGCGCGTTGGGTTGTCCACCTCGCTGATCGACCTAATGGGGATCGCGACAAACCTTCTATCGGCCGCAGCATTTGCTGTGCTGATGGGCTTGAACGACTATCGCCTCGCCATCGCTTGTGCGGCCGGGTTCTCCCTCATTGGGGCGCTCTCTATGGCGGGTAGCAATTTCAAACGCCTAGGCCGTCTCCGCTCGGCCTAGGCCGATCAGCATCCGAGATGGCTCAAATTAGCGCTTTTCATTAGACGAAATCGATTTAACCCCTTACCCCTTTGCCGCCTTGAGGGAGGACACTATGGCCAGAACGCTTCGAATGCCGGTTACACCAATGCTGGCCACTTCGATGTTCTTTTCGGGCATCACCTATGCGGCGACCATCCCCTATGCCTCGCTCGTGGGTGTCGACACGCTGGGCATGAGCCCCGGAGTGTTCGCAACCATCATGGCCATCGGCGGGGTCGTCGGCACATTGGTGTCGCTGTTTCTGGGCTATATTTCCGACAAGATCAAAGATCGGCGTGGTCTGCTGCTTTTGTCGGCCCTTGCCGGGGTTGCTGCCAATTTCACGGTCTATGCCGTTCCCACCCAATTCGGATTTGCCTTTTCGGCCATAGTGCTCATGCCGCTGGCGGGCGCGAGTTTTTCGCAGTGCTTTGCCTATATCCGCGTCTTTTACGCCAAGAACGCGCTCGCTCGCGCCGACGTCATGGTCACGACGCTACGCTCGGTGTTTACGGCGGCCTGGGTGATCGTCCCCCCGCTTGCGGGTTGGGTGGCGGCTGAGTTTTCGATCTTCAACGTCTACCTCATGGCCGCTTTGGCCTATGTGGTCATTGGCGCGATTTTCGCGCTGATGATGGTTGATCCGACCACCGCGGTCCAAATGCCGCCGCCGGTTCGGGCCGAAGGCGCGTCGCTTCTCTCCACCTTCGCACTACCGCTCAGCACCCTTGGGGGGCTCATCAGCCTTGCCGTGATGACTGCCGCAGCGCGCATTCTCACCTTCACGGTGCCCCTGCTCATTGTCACCAATTTGGGTGGCTCTCTGCCAGACGTGGGTTTTTACGCCGCCATTACCGCGGCGATTGAGGTTCCCAGCCTGCTGATCTGGGGGTGGCTGGGCATGCGCTTTACCAAAGAGATCCTGCTCGCCAGCGCGGGCGTTATCCTCGCGTTGTTTATGCTGAGTGCGGCGATGAGCCAGTCGCTGCCGATGCTGTATTGGCTGCTCATCCTCAACGGCTTTGCGACTGCAGCACTGATGGGGCTCAATATTTCCTATGTGCAGGAAGCGATCAAAGGCCGTGTCGGGCTCTCGACCTCGCTGCTCGATGTCATCGCCATTTCCGCCAATCTGATGGGTGCGACGGCTTTCGGGGTGCTGACCAGCGGCGGCGATTATCGGTTTGCGCTGATGGTTGGTGCGGGCGTGGCGGTTCTCGGCGTGGTCATTATGGTCGGGGCAAATGTGAAGCGGCTGCGGCTTTTGCCGGTGAATGAGGGATAGGCGCGGAGTACCCCCACCCCGGCCCTGCCCTCAAGGGGGAGGGAGAAGGAAGAACAACCCGCGGCATACAAGGTACGGCCTCCCTGCCCACAAACAAAAAAGCCGGAGGTTTCCCCCCGGCTCTTTTAAAACTCTGCGCTCTTATTCAGTGCGCTTCTTCTTGTGGTCCTTGACCTTAGGCTTCTTCACGAAGAAATCGCCTTCAGTTGCTGGCTTGGACCAAGCTGGCTTGCCTTTGTCCTTGTCGAACTTTGGCTTGTCAGCGCGAGGACGTTCGGCGCGTGGCTTGTCGTCCCAGGTCTTTGGCTTGTCATCCCAGCTCTTGGCTGGGCGCTCACCGCCACCGAAGTCGTCAGAACGTGCCTTCTTGGGGTAACGTGCCTTACGGTCTTCACGTGGCGCCATCGGATCGTAGCTCGATGGACCAGTTGGACGACGGTTGCCCTGCGGACGCTCGTTGGAGCGCGCTGCTGGAGCTTCGGTCTCGGAGATGTAGACACCCTTTTCGAGCGTGCCGCCCTTGCCGACAGCCTTCTTGAAGGCGTCAACCTTGTCAGCAGCTACTTCAAAAACGGTTTCCGTTTCAAAGATGCGGATCGAGCCGACGGCAGATTTGCCAACGCCACCAGCCTTACAGATCATTGGCAACAACCAACGCGGCTCAGCGCGCTGCTTGCGACCAACCGAGACCTTGAACCATGCGCCGCCATTGAAGGCGTCACGCGATGGACGTTCGCGGGAGTTGAAGTCGTCGCCCGAGGATGGGCTCACATCTTCTGGAACCGGACGTGCTGCCAGCTGCAGACGGATGTAAGCGGCCGCAATGGCTTCTGGCGCGTGACGCTCCAGCAGTTCTGCCACCAATGGTGCTTCATCTTCCGAAGCCGCATTGCTCAGCATTTCTGCCGAGAGCATCTGCTCGCGATAGCGCGCATCGATCTCGTCTGCGGTCGGCGGGTTGATGTTTTCTGGGTCGATCTTTGCGCCACGCAGGATCGACAGCGCAACGCGCTTGCGGTGTGCAGGAGCGATAACAACGCAGGTGCCCTTGCGGCCCGCGCGGCCAGTACGGCCCGAACGGTGCAACAGGGTTTCCGAGTTCATCGGCAGATCGGCGTGGATCACGAGATCGAGGCCTGGAAGGTCGATACCGCGAGCCGCAACGTCGGTTGCAACGCAGATACGAGCGCGGCCATCGCGCATCGACTGCAGCGCATTGGTACGTTCGGCCTGCGAGAGTTCGCCCGACAGGGTCACCACGGCGAAGCCACGGTTGGCAAGGCGAGCCGAGAGGTGCTTTACCGCTTCACGGGTCGAGGCGAACACGATGGTGTTGGTGCTTTCGTACCAGAGCAGCGTGTTGATCACCGCGTTTTCGCGTTCGGATGCGGAAACCGACATCAGCTTGTATTCGATGTCAGCGTGCTGCTGGCCCGAGCTGGTGGCGGTGATGCGCAGTGCGTTCTTCTGGAAGGTCTTGGCCAGTTCAGCAATCTGCTTAGGAACAGTTGCCGAGAACAGCAGGGTGCGACGATCTTCCGGAGCGGCGTCGAGAATGAACTCGAGGTCTTCGCGGAAACCAAGGTCGAGCATTTCGTCTGCTTCGTCGAGCACAACGGCACGCAGCTGGCTCATGTCGAGCGCGCCACGGGTGATGTGGTCACGCAGACGACCCGGTGTACCCACAACGATGTGAGCACCACGATCGAGCACACGACGTTCGGCGCGCTGATCCATGCCGCCGACGCCAGCAGCGGTAACCGCGCCAGTTTCGGCATAGAGCCAGGTCAATTCGCGCTGAACCTGCATAGCGAGTTCACGGGTCGGAGCAATGCAGAGGGCAAGCGGTGCGCCCGGAGGCGGCAGGCGATCGTCTTCGCCGAGAAGGGTTGGCGCAATCGCCATACCAAAGGCCACGGTCTTACCGGAGCCGGTCTGTGCGGACACGAGCAGGTCGCGTCCTTCGGTGTTGTCCTCGATCATCGCAGCCTGCACAGGAGTGAGGCTGTCGTAGCCCTTTGCGGTCAGCGCGCGGGCGATTGGAGCGAGGATGTTTTCAGGCAGGGTCATCACGTTCTTTCATGCGATGCAGCATGCTTGGCGGTTGCCGGTTCCGACAAAGAAGGAACGGATGACCAATAAAGCTTCTGCATAATTTGGGTTCCACAGGGGGCTAGGGAACCCGGAGGTTTGTTGTCTATAGCACAAACAAGCAAAAAGGCCGCCTCTAGCGGGCAGCCCCATGAGTCTCTCAGTAACGAGGACTGGAGCAAAATACCAGAGACAGGTTGCCCCACAGGCATGGTGCGTCACTATGGACCGTGCGACAGAGGGGCATTTAAAGGGAAAGGGCGAACCGTTTTGGCCCGCCCTTCCAATCTCTAGAGCTTATCCCGTTATCGGAATGAGCTCTGTCATCGGCACTTAGCCAACGATTTCTGCGTCGGTGAAGAAGTACTTGATTTCTTCAGCAGCGGTTTCTGGAGCGTCCGAACCGTGTACGGAGTTTTCGCCGATCGAAAGAGCGAATTCCTTACGGATGGTGCCTTCAGCAGCCTGTGCTGGGTTGGTCGCGCCCATGACTTCACGGTTCTTGAGGATTGCGCCTTCGCCTTCCAGAACCTGAACAACAACCGGCGAAGCCGACATCTGTTCTACGAGTTCACCGTAGAATGGACGTTCCTTGTGAACTGCGTAGAAGCCTTCGGCCTGTTCGCGGGTCATGTGGATCTTCTTCATCGCAACAATGCGAAGGCCAGCGTCTTCGAACTTGGCAGCGATCTTGCCGATGAGGTTACGACGGACGGCATCTGGCTTGATGATGGAGAAAGTACGTTCGAGCGCCATGGCGGTCAAATCCTGTTGCGTGGAGAAAGGTGGGGCCTTTTAGCGGAGCCTTGTTACAGGCGCAAGACGGTGTGCGCGCTCGGATGAGACTTCATCGCCGAGCACACACAAAAAGTGACAGCCCGGCGCCGCGAGCCGGTCTGCCTTTTCCCTTAGCGGTCGATGGTGACCACTTCACTGCCCAAAACCTTGCCGTCGGCGCTGGTCAGGGTGACGTTGAGCTGGGTGATCGTCTCATCCGCTTCAATGACATAGGTCACATCGCCTTCTTTATCGCGGGTTGTGCAGTTTGGGCTCTCGCCAGAAACGGCCAGTTGCACCTCAAGCACGCCATTGGTCAGCGCACCCAGAGTTGGCACACCGATCTGGTCACACCCGCCATTCTTATATTCGATGTCGAACTCGACCTGCGTAGCATTGACGCGTTCGGCATCAATGTCCGCAAAGCGCAGCGCATTGGCCGCTTCCTGCGCAAAGACAGGCGTTGCCAGTGTGGTTGCAGCGACGAGGGCTAGAGCTAGAGTGGTCTTCATCATGGTTCGGTCCTCTTCGGAGTTGGTCCTCGTCAATGGCCAAGCGAGGATTTCGCTCCCCCTCTTGTCCCATGATATTCGCCCAGCGGTTGCCAACGCAGCGCTTAGCCCCTAATCCAGCACCAATCATTTTTTCTAAAGCGCCGGTGCAAGCTGGCGCTGACTAGCGGATCGACTTGGCCCATGCTGACCATCAACAATCTGACCTACCGCATCCAAGGGCGCGAGCTCTTTGAAGATGCGTCGCTGGTTCTGCCCGATGGTGCCAAAGTTGGGTTCGTGGGCAAGAACGGTACCGGTAAAACCACGCTGTTCCATATCATTCAGGGTCACATCAACGCTGATGCCGGCTCGTATGAGATCAACAAAAAAGCCAAGCTTGGCGCCGTAGCGCAGGAAGCCCCTGCTGGCGACGAAACCGTGCTCGACGTTGTGCTCGCCGCCGATAAGGAGCGCACCGCGCTCATGGCGGAAGCAGAAACGGCCACCGACCCAGATCGTATTGGCGAAATCTACACCCGCCTTGCCGACATTGAGGCCCACACAGCTGAGGCGCGCGCGTCCACTATTCTCAATGGCTTGGGTTTTGCGCAGGATCGTCAAAACTCCCCTACCCGCGAGCTTTCCGGTGGTTGGCGCATGCGTGTGGCGCTCGCGGCCGTGCTGTTCAGCCAGCCTGACCTGCTGCTCCTCGACGAACCGACCAACTATCTCGATCTGGAAGGCACGTTGTGGCTCGAGAAATATCTCTCGACCTATCCCTATACCGTCTTCCTCATCTCGCACGATCGTGACCTCCTGAATAAGGCCGTCAATTCGATCGTTCACCTCGAGCACCGTAAGCTGACTTTCTACAAGGGCAATTACGACACCTTCGAGCAGACCCGTCGCATGCAGATGGAGCTCAACAACAAGAGCCGCGAGAAGACGCTCGACCAGATCGCGCATCTGCAAAAGTTCGTGGATCGCTTCAAGGCAAAGGCCACCAAGGCCAAGCAGGCGCAGGCTCGCGTCAAGATGATCGAAAAGCTGCGCCCGCCTGAAGCGATGTTTGACGAGCACTCCTCGCCCTTCACCTTCCAGCAGCCAAAGATCGACCTGCCCACGCCGATGATCACCCTGGATCGGGTGTCCACCGGCTATGGCGACAAGGTCATTTTGCGCAATATCACCCAGCGTATTGACCCAGACGCGCGCATCGCGCTGATCGGGGTCAACGGCAATGGTAAGTCGACCTTTGCCAAGCTGCTCGCGGGCGACATCCCGGTGATCGATGGCGCGATGAAGATGCATAAAAAGCTCGAAATCGCCCACTTTGCCCAACACCAGATGGACAAGCTCAACCCCGAGTGGACGCCGCTTGAGCACGTGGTCGATCTCACGCCCTATGACACGGAAGCCAAGCGCCGCAGCCGTCTGGCGCAGATGGGCCTCACCACCAGCCGCATGGACACCAAGGCCAAGCACCTTTCAGGTGGCGAACGCGCACGCCTGCTCATGGGCCTGATCACCTTTGGTGGTCCGTCGATGATGATCCTCGACGAACCGACCAACCACCTCGACATCGACAGCCGCGATGCGCTGGTGCATGCGCTCAATGACTATCAGGGCGCAGTGTTCATCATCTCGCACGATCGTCACTTGATCGAAGCCACTTGCGACACGCTCTGGATTGCCGAAAACGGCACGATCCGCGAGCTGGACGAAGACCTCGATAGCTATCAGCGCAGCATTACCTCCGGCAAAGACACCAAGGGCAATGGCTCTGACGCCAAGGGTGAGCGCAAACTTGGTCGTCAGGAAGCCGCGGCCCGTCGCGCTGAGCTTGCGCCGCTCAAGAAGAAGATCACTGACGCTGAAAAGAAGATGGCGCGGCTCAAGACAGAGCTCGACAAGATCGACGCCCAGCTTGCCGACCCGGCCATTTACAACGGCCCCTCGGACAAGATTATCGCGCTGGGGAGGGACAAGTCCCGCTTCGGCAGCGAGCTCGAAACCCTCGAGGAAAGCTGGTTGATGCTGTCAGCCGAGCTGGAAGAGGCGGAGAAGGAATAAGCCTTCTTTCGCCTTTCAGCGGCGCTGTGCCCGAGCATATTGGAACTGGCGGCGTAGATCTGACAGTTTTTCGAGCAATATCGCCGTGCCACCATCGGGCACGCGGGTGAAACTCACCGCATAGCCAACATCGTGCAGCAGAATGGCGACAAACGCCGTCTGCTGATCGGCTCGCTTTGAGCCCTTATCGACAGCAAAGCGCTTTGCGCGGTCGAACCCCAGATCTGAGAATTGCGCATAATTCTGGTGCTGCTGCACCATATGGATCAATTTGGCTTCGACCGGACCGTGGCGAAACGCAGGGCTGGTGAAAAACAAATAAGCCGCGATAATTGCAGCAACGAACCAAAGCTCAGCGTAATAAAATCCGCCCAGCAGCAGGCAGCCTAAAATGAAATACATAATGCCGGTCTCACATAGCAATGTCCGGCAATGGTCGAGCGCACGCTCTGTTCCATCACACACGCGGATGTGAATCTGCTCCGCGCCCCGCAATTGGGTGCCCGCCCCCGAGCTCTAGGGGCCATCAAAACCGAGATACTCATAACTACTCAAACGGCTTAAAAAAACTCTTGATCGAGCTAAGCACCCATGGGACCCAATGACAAGCGCCAGAACAGCGAACTTTGGCAGCCTCTTCACCAAATTCACACGCCCAGATTGACACCACGCCATGGGTCTTCTTTCATGCCGGCAACAAGGGGCGTGTTGATGCGTAAAATTTGGCTGCTGCTCACCGTCGCGTTGATGGCAATTGTGCCTGCCGCAGCTGCCGATTTCGGGGATCTGCCAAAGCACCAGCGCGCTGACGCCCTGCGCTATGCCGCAAACAACAGCCTCTTCACGCTCTATCATGAGACGGCCCACCTACTGATCGACAAGCTCAACCTGCCCGTTCTGGGGCGCGAGGAAGACGCAGCGGACACGATCGCGACCTATGTGATGCTGGAGAAAAAATCCCCCGACATGAACCGCGCCTTGCAGGATGCGGCTGAGGGGTGGCTCACCACGGCACGCAATTATCAGGCGGCGTTCAATATCGAGGACTATACGGCAGGCTATAGCCCAGATCGCCACCGCGCCTATCAGATCATGTGCCTGATGGTGGGTGCCGATGGCGCAGCGTTCCGCAAGTTTGCCAATAGCCACGGCTTAGCCTCTGGCCGCCAACACGAATGCGCCTTCGTTTATGAGCAGGCCTATCAAAGCGTCTCCTCGCTTTTGAGCAAGCAGACAGGCCCTTCGCGCGTTGATGTGAAATACTTTCCCGCCGGGCGCTCGCTGCGCCTCGCCGAGCGCGCTTTGCGGCGGAGTGGCGTCATTGAAAAGGTCGCCGACGAGCTGCGCACCAACTTCAAAATCCCCGGTCGGGTGCTGATGACGGTGCGCGTCTGCGACGAGCCCAACGCCTTTTATGACACCACGACCAGCGAAATCATTTTTTGCTACGAACTGATGGAAGAGTTTCTCCAGAGCTATTCCGCGGACCTTCCCACTGCAGTAAATCAGCGCTAGAAAATTGTGACGTGATCGAGGGATCACGTATCGGGGGATTTCTCATGCGCAGAGGTTTAGGGGCCAGTCTGGTGGCCCTTAGTTTTGTTTTGTCTGCAGGCACGGCTTTGGCCAAAGACGGGCCGCTGGATGAAGGGGAAGGCTTTAACGGCTTTGCCACCTATTCGTCCCACAGCATCACGCGGGAAGCCGCATCGGACGAGGCGCCAGCCGAACTGCCAGAAGACGCAGGCGACATCATGAGCGATGCCATGACCTTCGCCATGCACGATGCCAGCTTCACCATTTACCACGAAGTCGCGCATCTGCTCATTGGCGAGCTCGATCTGCCAGTTCTGGGCAAGGAAGAAGATGCCGCCGACGCTTTGGGTACGATCTGGCTGCTGGAGTTTGACGAAGCCGAGGATAGCTACGACGCTTTGGTTAGCGCCGCTGATGGCTGGTATTTCAACGCGCTAAAGGCCGACACCAGCACATTTGAAGATCTCTCCTATTCCGCCGACCACACGCTCGACCTCCACCGAGCTTATGCCATGGTCTGCTACATGGTTGGCAAAGACCAGTCGGTGTTTGGCGATACGGCGGATGACTACGACATCGACAGTGACCGTCAGGAGAGCTGCGAGAGCACTTATAGTGACGCCTTCCGAAGCTGGATGCGCCTGCTCGAACCACACATCACCGAGAGCGATGCGGTTTCAGATTATGAGGTGATTTACGAGGATGCTGGCGAGTATCAGGACATCGCCGATGAACTCAAGTCACGCGCCATTATCGACATCGCGGCAGCATCGATTGCCACAACATTCACCCTCCCCCGCAAGGTAACGTTCCGCGTGATGCAGTGCGGCGAAGCCAATGCCTATTACTACCCGGCAGAAGGGGAAGTGGTTTACTGCTACGAACTGGCCGACGCCATGCGCACCCTCTATGTCTATGACATCATGGGATGGGGCGACACGGCCAATTAGCTAAACCCGACGTAACGGCCGGGGCGGTGGTTGAGCGCAACAATCATGTTCATCACCAGCGCCCCGAGCACCGAATAGAAGACGCGGTCGAGGGGCAGGACGAAGAAGGCGGCGACCAGAATGGCGGCGTCCACTGCCAATTGGAAATAGCCCGCGCGGATGTTGAAATTCTCTTGCAGGTAGAGCGAGAGAATATTGATCCCACCGACGCTGGCTTTGTGGCGGAACAGCGAGAGCACCCCGAGCCCAATGAGCCCGCCACCCACCAGCGCTGCAAAGAGCGGGTTGATGGTTTGGATATCGATCCACACCGGAATCTGGGCCGAGAACAACGACACCAGTGCCACGCTAAACATGGTTTTGAGGCCAAAAGGCACGCCCATGCGCATGAAGGCCAGCGCATAAAACGGCAGGTTGATCGCAAAGAACAGCCAGCCGAACGGAATGCCCGTGGCGTATTGTAAAAGCAGAGCCAGGCCCGCCGTACTGCCCGTCGCCAATTGGGCTTCGGCGTAGAAGGCAATGCCGAGGGCGACCAGTGTCGTGCCGATGAAAATAGCAAAAATGTCTTCGGCAAGATTGTGCCGGCTCGGCGTTAGAAGATCGTGCGTCATGCCTTTTTGACCCAGCGTCCAGTCGGCTCTTGCTGCCAATACGTCACTTCATTGCCCGTACGCAGCGCTTTCCAAGCGACACGCGCTTGCGCCACGGCGTTCTCATCATGGCCAGAAAACATGAAGACGAGGCGATTATAACCCTCTGCCGATTGCGGCACTGCGCCATCGACGAAGAACCGCACCGTCGCCTGATTGGGGTTTTCCTGGCCAGTGGTGATCAGAATAGGCTGTTGGCTGTCCAGCTCGTCACCGGCCAAACCATGGGCCACAAACGAGTCATCTCGGAAGGTCCAGAGCAGAGAATCAAGCGCTTCCGCTTTCTCTTGGCTCCCCACTTCGACAACCGCACGCCAACCGCGTTCTGCGGTCTTCTCAAGAAGTTGCGGGATAACAGCTTCCAGCGGACGCGCTTCGAGGTGATAGAAGAGGATTTCGGCCATGAAAGCGACCTTATCGCGCTTCAAATCGGCGCGCTAGCACAAGACAAGCGCTGGTTCTGTCGCCTAACAGATTGTTTGCCGGGGCGAATTCAAGCATGGTGCAGCCGATGAAGAAGCTGACAGCCTATATTTCGCGATTATTCGCCACAGACGCGGTGATCCTGTTTGTGATCGCCTGCTTTTTGTTGTGGCTGGTGAACTGTTTGCGCCAGTTCGACGTGGTGTCCGTCAAGGGGCAAGGGTTTGGCACCCTCGCTGTCCAAGCGCTTTATACCATGCCGCCTCTGGCACTCGCCTTCTTCTACATCTGTATCGGCATTGGGATTGTGCGCGCGCTCGCAGCGCTGCAAAACAGCCACGAGTTGCACATTATCCATTCGAGCGGCGGTCTGAAGTCGCTGTTCCGGGCAACGATTTTCGTGTGCACGCTCTCGGTTATTGCGGTGATGTTCCTCGCTCATATCCTTGAGCCGATGGCCAACCGCAAATCCTATGAGCTGCAAGCTGCGGTCGCCGCCGACCTCGTCAGCTCCACCCTCAAGCCCAATCGCTTCACGCAGGCGACGCCGGGCGTCGTGCTGCTCATTGGAGGACGCGAAGGCAGCGGGCTGATCAACGAATTCTATGCCGATGATCGACGCGATCCCGGCATGCGCCGCACCTATATCGCCGAAACTGCACGCGTTATGGGCGACGGCGAAAACTACTTCCTCGAATTGCGCGACGGCAAAATCGAGAACCTCGACGCCAATGGTCGCTATTCCGAAGTGCGCTTTGCCCGATATGAGCTGGGCATCGACACGCTGAGCCAGCAAAGCGTTTACGTCGACAAATACGCCTCCATGGATTCCATCTCCATGGTCCGCGAAGCGCTCGAGACGGGCAATTGGCACAGCGAAATCTTGCGCCACCTATCGAACCGCTCCGCCGAAGGCCTGCGGGTCATCGGCCTTTGCGTTCTCGTTGTCGCTATCTCTGGCTTCCCAAGCGGTAAGCGCACCCGGTTCAAGCTGCCGATGGAAGCGGTCGTTATGCTCATCGCCTTTGGCGAGCGCGGCATGAGCGCTTATTCTCCCTGGGGCCCCGGCACAGGTGGCGTCGTGCTCTTTGTGGTCGGCATTCTTGTCTTTGCCTTTAAGATCTGGCCCCGGCGCATTACGCGGGATGGGGTTGCAGCATGAACCAGATAGATCGTCTCGTCCTCGGCCGCCTCGCCTCCCGTATCGGCGTCACCGTCTTCATCTTCTACGGCCTGATTGCGCTGGTCGAGTCACTCGACACCTGGCGCTTTTCGGTTGTTGAGAGCGAACGCGGCTTCTTCATGGCCCTTCTCATGGTTGCCATGAGCGCTGTGCGCTGGACCATCAAAACCCTGCCCGTCACCGTATTGATGGGGGCCATTCTGGGGCTGGTTGACCTCAAGATGCGCCACGAGCTGACCGTCATCAAGGCCAGCGGCATCTCCATTTGGCGCGTGTTGCGCGCGCCCACTCTGGTGCTCGCCGCTGCAAGCCTCGTCATCGCCATTGGCGCAGAAACCGTCAGCACGCAGATCAATCGCGATCTTTATCCCATTCCCCCGGGTCAAACGGCGCAGCTCACCCCAGCGGGCGAAATCTGGCTGGAGCAATATGGCGAGGACAGCCACTACGTGCTGATGGCACGCGCCATGTCGCCGGGCGGCGAACAGCTGACCGATGTCACGGTCTTTAACCTCCAGGAAGCCGATTACGCGCGCTATGAAGCGCCGACGGCCGTGCTCCAGCAAGGCTATTGGGTTCTGAGCGATGCTATTGGCCGTCGTGCCGACGCCGTCGCCAAAACTTTGCCTTCGGTGCGCCTCTCGACCATTTCGACGCCCTCCGAAATCAGCCTCAAAACCTCCTCAACCGACGATTTGACCTTCTTCGAGTTGGCGACACTGATGCAAAAGGGCATCGCTGACCCAATGGTCGCCTCGGCCACGGCGATGCGCCTGATCAAGCTCCTCGCGTTGCCTCTGGTTCTCGTCGGCTCGCTGTTCATCGCGTTTGCCTTCACGGCAGGCTACAGCCGCCGCATGCAAATCGGCCCTTCAGTACTCTATGGCATGGTGCTGGGCTTCTTAGTTTTTGTGATCACCGAGATGGCGGATCGTGCAGGCTCGACCGGCGCAATTGATCCTCTGGTCGCCGCTATTTCACCGGCCCTCGTTGCCATTATCATTGGGGTGACCGTATTGTTACGGCGCGAAGATGGTTGGACTTAACCCTGCCAACAGTCCCATTCGGATTTTGGCCGTAATCATCAAGCAATTGACAGTCCTGTGCGGACGCCGCATTGAAGGCGGCAAATGAATGAGCGGACGCGAACTATGACTCTTGTCAACCTTCGGCGCGGTTTGAGCGCAATCTTCGTGAGCCTTATGCTCGTTGCTGGCGGTGCGACCTCAGCTTTTGCTGCCACGGTTGCCACAGTGAACGGCGAGCCTGTTACCGACGTGCAGGTCGATCAGCGCCTGCGTCTCTTCCAGATGGAAGGCAATAAGACTGGCCGTCAGGGCGCGCTCAAGCAGCTCGTCGATGAAGCCATTCAGATGCAGGAAGCCAAGCGCATCGGCATCACTGTGTCCAATGCTCAGGTCGATGACGCTTTCCTTCAGGTCGCGCGCAATCTTCAGCTCAGCCGAGATCGCCTAATGCAGGTTCTTCAGCAGGGCGGCGTTTCCGCCCAAACCCTGCAGGATCGTCTGCGCGCTGCTATCGCCTGGAACGGCATTCAGCAGTCGGCAGTGGCTTCGCAGGTCCAGATTTCCGACCTTGAACTCGATCAGCGCGCCGCTTCGCAGCTGGCTGATTTCCAAAGCTTTGATTACATCCTCAAGGAAGTCATCTTCGTTGGTGGTGGCGGTCGTTCCGGCCAGGCCAATAAGTACCGCTCGAGCTTTGCCGGTTGCGATACCGCAGTTGATCTCTCACTCGCGTATAACGACGTTGCTGTGATTGACGTTGGTCGTCGTCACGCCACCCAGTTCCCAGATGCCCTCGCTAAGGAGCTCGCAGCTCTCAATGTCGGCGGCGTCACCAAGCCTCGCGCTGTCGAAAACGGCCTCTCCATGCTCGCCGTGTGCGAAAAGGTTCAGGCGCAGGATCTGACCTTTGTGAAGGGCGGTCTGCGTGACGAAGTTGGCCAGAGCCAATACGAGCAGGCAGCCAAGGACTATATGGAAACGCTGCGCACCAACGCTAAGGTCATCTACAACTGATCTTCAGCGCAGCTGATTGGACCAATCCCAGCGGCCGCAGTTTTGCGGCCGCATGATTTATGAGAGCCAGAATGACTGCTCCATTGGCTGTGACCATGGGCGAACCGGCCGGCATCGGCCCGGACCTCATCCTCCAACTCTACGCTGAGCGTGATGCGCGGGCCCTGCCCGCTTTTCTCGTTTATGGCCACGCCGAATTTCTTCGCCAACGCGCCCAGCGTCTCGGACTTTCCATTTCTATAGTTGAGGCGACGCCAGAGACGGCAACTTCACAGTTTCCGAACGCCCTGCCCGTGCTCTCGCTACCCGGTGACGTGCCCGACACGCCGGGTCAGTCCGTTGCGGGAACCGGCAAAGTGGTGATTGAGGCTATCGCCCGCGCTGTGGCCGATACACGCGCCGGGCGCACCAGCGCCGTGGTAACCGCCCCGATCAACAAAGCTGCGCTCTATGAGGTCGGCTTCGCGCATCCTGGCCACACCGAATATCTTGCAGAACTCTGCGCCGAAAACGGCATTGTGCCTCTCCCGGTGATGATGCTGGCGCATGAAGACCTGCGTACCGTTCCGCTGACGATCCACGTCCCCATCAAGGACGTGCCGGGGCTCATCACCCACGATCTCATCGTCGAGACCCTGCGCGTCATGGCGCGCGATCTCACCGCGCGCTACGGCATCGCTGCGCCAAAGATCGCTGTGGCTGGGCTAAACCCGCACGCGGGGGAAAACGGCACCATCGGCCGCGAGGACGTAGAAATCATCGTGCCCGCTCTTGAGGCCGCGCGCGCCGAAGGCATAAACGCCATCGGCCCGCTGCCCGGCGATACGCTGTTTTTCCCGCCCCACTGGCGTCAGTATGATGCGGTGTTGGCGATGTATCATGATCAGGCCCTGATCCCGATCAAAACCGTGGCCTTCGACGCTGGGGTCAATGTCACCTTGGGCTTGCCCATCGTGCGCACCTCGCCCGACCACGGCACCGCTTATGCTCTTGCCGGCACCGGCAAAGCTTCCCCTTCCAGTTTCGCTGCGGCCATTGCCATGGCGCACCAAATGACGGCCAATAAGTCATGAGCCAAATCGACAATCTCCCGCCGCTGCGCGACGTCATCGCCGCCCACGATCTGCGCGCCAAAAAAGAGCTGGGTCAGAATTTTCTATTCGATCTCAATCTCACGGCCCGCATTGCCCGCGTTGCGGGTTCGCTCGAAGGGGTTCGCGTTATTGAAGTTGGCCCCGGCCCCGGTGGTCTGACGCGCGCTTTGCTGGCAGAAGGCGCTCACGAAGTCATCGCCATCGAACGCGATGCCCGCGCTCTGCCCGCCCTTGCCGAAGTCTCCGATCACTACAATGGCCGCCTCACCGTCATCAGCGGCGACGCGATGGAGATGGACTATCGCTCCCTCGCCTCAACCACTGGTCCGACGCGCCTCATCGCCAACCTGCCTTACAATATCGGCACCCCGCTGCTTATTGGCTGGCTGACGACTGATCCTTGGCCACCGTTCTTTGACAGCCTGACGCTGATGTTCCAGCGCGAAGTGGCCGAACGCATTTGCGCCCAGCCGGGCGACAATCACTATGGCCGCTTGGCCGTTCTCGCCAATTGGCGCTGCCACACGCGCATTGCCTTCAATGTGCCGCGGCAGGCTTTTGTCCCGGCCCCGGCCGTCACCTCGGCTGTCGTCCATCTGGTGCCCAAGCCCGTGGAAGAAGGTCTTGCGGTCAAGCATGTCGAGCAGATTACCAAGGCCGCCTTTGGCCAGCGCCGCAAGATGATCCGCCAGTCGCTCAAATCGCTTGGCGTGCCGGTTGAGGCCCTCCTCGCGGCGGCTGATTTGAAGGGCGACGAACGCGCTGAAGTCCTTCCCGTCGAAAGCTTCCTCGCCATGGCCCGCGCGCTCCCCGGCCTGCGCCAGGGTTAAGCGCCGCCACAAGTCTTTAGGGTCGGGGTAAGAACCAACAAAAAAGCCCCGGCTCACGCCGAGGCTTTACCATCCAATAAGACCAAAAATCAGCCTTCGATTTGGCCCTGCAGCTCGCGGACAAAACCTTCAAGGTTCACCTGACGACGGCTCGCAAGACGTGCTGAGGCCAAAATGGCCCGGACGCGCGCCACCGACTGTTCCAAGTCCTCGTTGACGATCACGTAGTCGTACTCAGCAAAGTGGTCCATCTCGATTTTTGCGTTCTTGAGGCGCTTCTCGATCGTGCCGACGCTGTCCTGCGCGCGACGCTCAAGACGGGAGCGCAGCTCCTTAATCGACGGCGGCAGAATGAACACGGTCACCATATCGGCGCGCGCGTTTTCATAGAGCTGCAGCGTACCCTGATAATCGATATCAAAGAGAATATCGTGGCCCGCGACCAGCTGCTCTTCAACCTTGGAGCGCGGCGTGCCGTAGAAATTGCCATGCACTTCAGCGGACTCGAGCAGATCGCCCGCAGCCTGCATCTTCTTGAACGTCTCGACGTCGATGAAGTGATAGTGCTTGCCGTCGATTTCATCGCTCCGGCGCTCACGCGTCGTCACAGAGACAGACAGGCGGATGTTTGGATCATCACCAAACAGGGCTCGCGAAATCGAGGATTTGCCTGCTCCTGAGGGAGATGCAATCACCAGCATGACGCCGCGGCGCTGAAAGTCCATTGTCGGTTCTCTTATCGTAAAACTCTTGTCGCGTTTGTTGCGACATCCCCCCAAAATGGTCAAGGGCAAGGCAGGCTTTACGCACTGCCCTGCCCTCAATCTCACCTTATTGTGGCGCGTCTTCGGCTTCTTCGGCCTCTAGCGCCTGCCGTGCAGCCTCGGCTTCTGCCTCTGCCTGAGCTGCCGCTTCACGCTCAATTTCACGGTAGCGGGCGACGTTCTGACGATGCTCGTCATAGGTCTCCGCAAAGACGTGACCTTCGCGAGGAGTTGCACCCTTGGCCACGAAGTAGAGATAGTTGTGGCTATCTGGGTTGGCGACAGCGCGGAGCGCTTCAATGCCAGGGTTGGCAATTGGCGTCGGCGGCAGACCGTCGATCTGATAGGTATTATACAGGGTCTTGGCTTCGATTTCCGAGCGGCGAATGCCGCGGTCGAGCGTCGATTGACCCAGCGTAATGCCATAGATGATCGTCGGGTCAGACTGCAGACGCATGCCGGTGCGCAGACGATTGACGAACACCGCTGCGATCTGCGGACGTTCCAAGGCAACGCCGGTTTCGCGTTCGACGATAGAGGCGAGTGTCAGCATCTCCGCTGGCGACTGTAGTGGCAGATCTGGCTGACGGCTGTCCCAGACTTCGGCCAAAGCCTGCGTCATCGCCGCCTGCATTTTTTCGAGGACAGTCTGGCGCGAGTCGCCCGGCACATAGTCATAGCTGCCCGGCAGGATCGAACCCTCTGGCGGCAGCTGGCTAATGTCACCCGTCAGGCGATCATCGGCATTGATGCGCTGCACGGCCTGCCAGACCGTCCAGCCTTCTGGAATGGTCACAGCATAGCGCATGGGGTCGCCCAGCGTCAGCTCTTGCAAAATCTTGGACATGCTGGAGCCAGCAGGGATGTTGAAATCACCAGCCTTGACGACAGCACTTTGCTCAACGCGCGATCCAAATTGGGTGAAGATCAGCGAATTGGAAATGAACCCCTGTTCTTCCAAACGGTTCGCAGTGGTGCTCAGCGTATTGCCGGACTCAACGCGAAACACGCGGTCTTCCTGCGTTGGGCCATCACCATAATACTGGGAAGCGATATAAAAACCTGCACCGCCCACAACAACCAGCCCGATTACGAGCAGTGTAAGAAGGCCATTGAGAACGTCAATCAGCCCGTTACCTGAGCGTTTGCGGCGGCGTTTTCTGTGCTCGTTCATCTATCAACTCTCTCCGGGCCTTGAGGTGGCCTTTTGTCAGTCTTCTAGTGCCAAACTGTGGCGAAGACCGATTAAAGACAAGGGGCTCCGCGCTGGAAAGCGCAGAGCCCCTCGCAAAATATTGGAAAAAAGCGCTTAGACCTTGCGCATCACCAGAGTAGCGTTGGTGCCACCGAAGCCGAAGCTGTTGGAAAGCGCCACGTTGATCTCTTTCTTGATCGCCTTGTGGGGAACAAGATTGATGGCGGTCTCGACGGAAGGATTGTCGAGATTGAGGGTCGGCGGCACGATTCCATCGCGCATGGCGAGCAGACAGAAAATCGCTTCAACCGAACCAGCAGCACCCAGAAGGTGACCGATAGCCGACTTGGTCGAGCTCATAACTGCTTTGTTCGCAGCATCGCCAAGAACACGCGTCACTGCGCTCAGTTCCAGTTCGTCGCCGAGTGGCGTCGAAGTGCCATGAGCGTTGATGTAGTCAATCTCGGAGGCAGAAATGCCTGCGCGCTTGACTGCAGCACTCATTGCGCGGAACCCACCTTCACCTTCCGGTGCTGGTGCAGTGATGTGATAAGCATCGCCGGAAAGGCCATAACCGATCACTTCGCCATAAATCTTGGCGCCGCGAGCCTTAGCGCGCTCGTATTCTTCGAGCACGACAATGCCAGCGCCTTCGCCCATCACGAAGCCATCACGATCCTTGTCATAAGGACGCGACGCTGCGGTTGGGTTGTCGTTAAAGCCAGTCGAAAGTGCGCGGGCAGCCGCAAAGCCGGCCAGCGACAAACGATTGACGCAAGCTTCCGTACCACCCGCAACCATAACGTCTGCATCGCCGAACGAAATCAGACGGGCCGCATCGCCAATGGCGTGCGCACCGGTGGAGCAAGCGGTTACGACGGAATGGTTCGGCCCCTTGAGACCGAAACGGATTGAAACATGGCCAGAGGCCAAGTTAATCAGACGACCTGGGATGAAGAAGGGGCTGATCCGACGTGGGCCCTTCTCGTGCAGCGTAACGGAGGCATCATAGATGCCGCCGATACCGCCGATACCCGATCCGATCAGAACGCCAGTGCGTTCCTGCTCTTCTTGGGTTTTGGGCTCAACGCCCGCATCCTGGATAGCCTGAGTGGCCGCAGCCATGGCGTAGACGATAAACTCGTCGACCTTGCGCTGCTCTTTGACCTCCATCCACTCGTCGGGGTTGTACATGCCATCGGCATATGCCCCGCGAGGAACTAGGTGGGCGATCTGGCAGGCAATATCGTCGACTTGGAAGCCGTCGATACGCTTGGCGCCACTCTTCCCAGCCAGGATGTTGGACCATGTAGCCTCAACACCACAGCCAAGAGGCGTGACTAGACCCAGTCCGGTTACGACGACTCGACGTAGTTCCATGGTGTGGCCAGCCAATATTAGCTGGTAGCCTTGGTCAAGAACGCAACGGCATCGCCGAAGGTCTGGATCGACTCAGCTGCGTCGTCCGGGATCTCGACCGAGAATTCTTCTTCAAAAGCCATAACCAGCTCAACCTGATCGAGCGAGTCTGCACCCAGATCGTCAATGAAGCTGGCCTTTTCTACGACCTTTTCCGCATCCACATTGAGGTGTTCTACAACGATCTTGCGGACCCGATCAGCGACATCGCTCATGTTTGACTTCCTTTTTGAAATCGACGTTTCGTATTCGCTTCTTATTGGCGGCAAGCCAATACATCAAGCATGCTGTTGACTAGCTCGGCGGCAATGTAGGCGGCATATTGTGCGCCCGCAAGCCGACGGCATGGGTAAACGCGGCGCGGGGTAACACGTTTCCCCAGGCAAGGCCAGCCGCGAATACACCTCTATCCAAGGCTAGAAGCCTTAGATCATCGCCATACCGCCGTTCACGTTCAGTGTGTGACCGGTGATATAGGCTGCAGCATCGCTCGCCAAAAAGACGGCACATGCTGCAATTTCCTGACCGGTGCCGAGGCGACCAGCTGGAACAGAAGCGAGAATGGATTCACGCTGCTTTTCGTTCAATTCATCCGTCATTGCCGATGCAATAAAGCCGGGAGCGATTGAGTTTACAGTGATATTTCGGCTTGCAACTTCGTAGGCGAGTGCCTTGTTCATGCCGATCAGGCCAGCCTTAGAGGCTGCGTAATTGCCCTGACCCGCGTTGCCGGTGACACCGACAACCGAAGAAATACCGATGATGCGACCCCAACGGGCCTTCATCATGCCGCGCAGGACGGCGCGGTTGAGATGGAATGCCGCAGTTAAATTCACTGCAATCACTTCATCCCATTCCGCATCTTTCATGCGCATAAAGAGATTGTCGCGAGTCAGACCAGCGTTGTTCACGAGGATATCGACGCCGCCCATAGCGGCTTCAGCCGCTGGAACGAGCGCATCGACCTCTTCGAGCTTGGACAGATTCGCTGGAAGAATCGGGCAATCCTTGCCGATTGCATGGGCGGTCTCTTCCAGAGCTGCAACGCGGGTCCCAGAGAGGGCAACAGTTGCGCCTGCAGCAGCGAGGGCCTTGGCGATTTCACGACCAATGCCGCCGCTGGCACCCGTTACGAGCGCGCGCTTACCGGTAAGATCAAACATGGGTGTCCTCTTTCGGGGATGTATCTCAGATGGGGCTTTTAAGCCCAAATTATGCGTTCAGCGAGGCGACGAATGCGTCGATATCGGCTGGAGTGTTGATAGCCTGTGCTGCCAGCTCCGGAGCGATGCGCTTGGCCAGGCCTGTAAGCACCTTGCCCGCACCGGCTTCCACCAGCTTGGTTACGCCGCCTTCATTGGCCAACCAGGTGACGCTCTCGGTCCAGCGAACAACGCCGGTGACCTGCTCAACGAGGCGCTGACGAATCTCAATCGCATCGGTGATCGGCGCCGCGAGGACGTTGGAAATCACGGGGACAACTGGATTGTGCATCGCCACGTCGGCAAGCGCCGCCTGCATGGCTTCCGCCGCAGGCTGCATCAGCGCGCAGTGGAAAGGTGCGCTCACAGGAAGCAACAGGGCGCGCTTGGCGCCCTTGGCCTTGGCCAGTTCCAGCGCGCGTTCAATGGCAGCTGTGGCGCCAGAGACAACCACCTGCCCTGGCGCATTGTCGTTTGCGACCTGACAGACGTCGCCCTGTGCGGCTTCTTCAGCCACAGCGCGTGCGGTGTCGAGATCAAGGCCCAGCAGAGCGGCCATAGCGCCATGCCCGACCGGAACGGCCTTCTGCATCGCCTGACCACGGGTACGCAGCAGACGCGCCGCATCACCGATGGAGAAGGTGCCCGCAGCGCAAAGCGCGGAATATTCGCCCAGCGAATGGCCAGCAACAAAAGCGGCATGATCGGCAAGCTTGACGCCCTTGGCTTCCAGCACGCGGACAACGGCCATCGACACAGCCATCAGTGCTGGCTGGGCATTTTCGGTCAGACGGAGTACGTCTTCCGGGCCTTCAAACATGATGGCGGTGAAATTCTCGTTCAGCGCGCTATCGACTTCTTCAAAGACTGCGCGTGCCTCAGGGAACGCGTCAGCGAGGTCCTTGCCCATGCCAACGGCCTGGCTGCCCTGACCTGGAAAGGTGAATGCTGTGCTCGACATTATGAATTCCCCGGTAACGAATTCGTTGGAAGGTGGCGATAAGGTAAGTCGCCGGTAAAACGGGCTTTGCAACCTACATGCGGCGGAGTCAAGGCGTCGCGCGTATCACCAAAGCCCACAGAACCACGTGGAGCTGTTCCGCAACGACAAAGTTTAAGAGCACCATAAGTTATGCAGTGGTTATCGAAAAGATTGAGTGCCGCCCCTCTCGTCAGGCCTTGGGTCCTCGATAACCTATTCTTGGGCATCGTTATTTTGCTGGCGTGCTACGTCGGCATTCAGTCTCGGATGATTTTTTCCTTGGCCAGCATATGGCCAGCGAACGCGATCTTGCTGTCTTTTGTGCTCCTGCGCGCACAAGCCGTCACGGCGCTAACGTGGATTGTCGCCGCAGCGGCCTATGTGATTGCAGATCTCACAACCGGCGCGCCGGTCAATCTCGCCCTCATCTTAAATGGGGCGAATATGGTGGGCGTTCTCGTCGGCGCAACCCTTGCGCGTGTCCTGACACGCGAAACCTTGACCCTCGCCCGCCCCGACGACGCCATCATCATCATCTTCATTATGACCTGCGCCTCCGTCGCCACAGCGATGGCAGGGGCAATCATTGGCCCGACGCACTTTAATATGGATGCCTCCCACTCCTTTATGGTGTGGCTCGCGGCCGAGCTGGTCAATTACGCTATCTATCTGCCCGTACTGCTGGCCGCCAACATTGGCACGACGCGCCGCCTCCGCTTCTTTTCGGCCAATGCGAACCAACGCAATAATCAATATGCAGCGCTCGCCTGCGCGTTCCTGCTCGTTGGCTTCATGGTGCTCATTGGCGGGCCCGGCTCGCCCAATTACGTCATTCCGGGCCTAATCTGGTGCGCGATTGTGTTCCGCGCCTTTGCCGCCGCCGCAATCAGCGCGATCATTATTACCTTTATGCTGATCGCAGCTCCCCTCGGCGGTATCGATCTTGGCTATGACCTCACCGATGCGGACGCACTGACCTCCTTCCGCCTGTCTATCGCCATGATCGCGATTGGCACTCTGGCCATCACCATCATCAATTCCGGCTGGCGCACCGCCCACCACAATCTAGAGCAGCTTGCCAACCAAGATTCGCTCACAGGCCTCCTCAATCGTGGCGGCACGATCGAAGTCCTCAATAATGCCGTTTATCGCGCCACCCCGTTCTGCCTAATCATGGGCGATATCGACCACTTCAAAACCATCAACGACACCTTCGGCCACAATGTCGGTGATGACGTGTTGCGCAACGTCGGCTTCGAGCTGCGCGAGGGCCTGGGCCGCAACGAAGGCGCAGGACGAATCGGGGGCGAAGAATTTGCCATCGTTATCAACGGCACTTTGGAAAATGCCGTGCGCCATGCTGAGAGCATTCGCAAACGTCTGTTGGGCGTAGAGGTGTTTGACGCGGTCGAGAAACCCGTGCCCTTCACCATGAGCTTTGGCGTCGCCGAATTCGGCCCTGGCGCTGACAGCGTTGAAATGCTGCGTCGTGCCGATAACGCCCTCTATCTCGCCAAGCGCACTGGGCGTGACCGCGTGGTCGCCTTCACCGAAGAGATCAAGCAGATGGTCAACTCCCCTGTTCCCGACCGGCGTCACAACCGCTAATTCAGCGACAGCGCCGGGGGGCAAAAGCGGCTACTGCTCCCCGTCACAAAGCTGTCGCCGCAGACCCAAACCACAGCGTTTCTGCTTGATATTCCCCCATGAACCTCCTATAGCCCACCCAGCAATTCGTTTGGCCGGGGGCTGAACGGAGGGTTTTGCCGTTTGGGCTCTTGCCCATAAGGACAAGATAGGACCGTCAAAAAGTCCGGCCTCCCGTGTTCCCGCTCTTTGCAAGACTGCTTTGATGCCTTTCCGGCTTCGAAGGGGCTCCGCGCCAGAAGAATGCTTGGTTCAAATCCAAAGGAAGGCGCATCCATGGCCCTTTACGAACACATTTACCTGGCTCGCCAGGACGTTTCTCAGCAGCAGGTTGAAGAACTGACCGCTGCGCTGACCGAAATCCTCGGCCAGAACGGTGGCAAGGTCACCAAGAACGAATACTGGGGCCTCAAGGGTCTCGCGTACCGTATCAAGAAGAACCGCAAGGCTCACTACACCCTGCTCAACATCGACGCCACTCCGGCTGCCGTTGCTGAAATGGAACGCCAGATGCGCATCAATGAAGACATCCTGCGCTTCATGACCATCGCTGTTGAAGAGCTTGAAGAAGGCCCATCGGCAATGATGCAGAAGCGCGATCGTGATGACCGCGACAACGCCCGTGGCGGTGATCGTGGTGGCTTCTCGGGCGAACGTCGCCCACGCCGCTTCTAAGATATAAGGAACGAGAACAATGTCTATTAAAGACCTGACCACTTCCCAGGCTCGCCGTCCGTTCCAGCGCCGTCGTAAGACCTGCCCATTCTCGGGTGAAGGCGCGCCAAAGATCGACTTCAAGGACGTTCGTCTGCTGTCCCGTTACGTTTCGGAACGCGGCAAGATCGTTCCTTCGCGCATCACCGCCGTTTCGGCGAAGAAGCAGCGTGAACTGGCTCGTGCCATCAAGCGCGCGCGCTTCATCGGCCTGATGCCATACGTCGTATCGTAAGACCTAACCGTCTTTCGAAAACTCATTGTTGGGGTCGCGGATGGTCCGCGGCTCCTAACCGTTTCTCGGAAACGGGACAGCCAAAAGGATAAATGACATGAAGGTCATTCTGCTCGAACGCATCGGCCGCACCGGCACCATCGGCGACGAAGTCACCGTAAAGGACGGCTTTGCACGTAACTTCCTGCTCCCACAGGGCAAGGCACTGCGCGCAACCGAAGCAAACCGCAAGAAGTTCGAAGCTGAGCGTGCTCACATCGAACAGCGCAACGAAGAACGCCGCACCGCAGCTGCTGGCATTGCTGAAGGCCTCAACGGCCACAGCATCGTTATGGTTCGCCAGGCTGGCGAAACCGGCCTGCTGTACGGTTCGGTTGCATCGCGTGACATCGTCGAAGCTCTCGCAGCTGACGGCTTTGTTATCCAGCGCAACCAGGTTGATCTGCCAGACGCTCTCAAGACCGTTGGCGTTCACACCGTTCCGCTGAACCTGCACTCGGACGTTGCTGTTAAGATCACCGTCAACATCGCTCGTTCGGCTGACGAAGCTGAGCGTCAGGCAGCTGGCGAAGACGTCACCGTTCACTCGTTCGATCTGGAAGACAACGGCGATTTCGCTGCTGGCCAGAAGGACGCAGAACAGGACGACCGTTTCGAAGACTAATCTTCGGTACGCGACGACCCCTTTGGAAAAGCCGGGCTTCATGCCCGGCTTTTTCTTTTGTCCGTTGACACGTTCGGCCATAGACTTAGCTAAATTCGTACCTAAGTTATCCCCATTGTTCCCAGTCTTCACATTGGGTTATTCGAGAGCATGGTCAGAGACGTTAACCCTAGGGACGTAAGCCAGACTCACTGCAAACTCGCCTGACATTGATACGGTGAACATCAGGAGTGCGCTTTGGCTGAGATCGCCCGTCTACATCCCACAGCAGAAGAAAAATCGTTCCGCGTCGCACCGCATAACGTCGATGTTGAGCAGGCGCTGCTGGGCGCGATCCTGATCAATAACGACGCGTTTTACCGCGTTTCCGATTTTCTGCTGGCCGAACATTTTTACGAGCCCATTCACCGCGAGATCTATGAACTCGCCGGTAAAATCATCCGCGCCGGTAAGGCTGCGGAGCCGGCGACGCTCAAAACCCACCTGCCCGATCAGCTGCTCCCCGACGTCACCATGATGCAATATCTGTCGCGTTTGGCGGCAGAGGCGACGACGGTTCTGAACGCGCTTGATTACGGTCAGGCTATCTATGACCTCGCCATTCGCCGCAGCCTCATCCAGGTTGGCGAAGAAATGGTGCAGACCGCCTATGACGCGGACATTGAAACCACGCCAACCAAGCAGATCGAAAAGGTCGAAGGCGAACTCTTCCAGCTCGCTGAAAAGGGGCGTGCGGAAGGTGGCTTCCAGGCCTTTGGCGCCGCGCTGAGTGCATCGATCCAGATGGCAGGCGAAGCCTTTGCCCGTGACGGTGGTCTATCGGGTGTCGCGACGGCTCTGCACGACCTCGACAAACAAATGGGTGGCCTTCAGCGCTCCGACTTGATCGTTCTGGCAGGACGTCCGGCGATGGGTAAAACCTCGCTGGTGACCAATATCGCCTACAACGTCGCCAGCGCCTATCGCGCCGAAGTGCAGGCCGACGGCAATCTGAAAACCGTCAATGGCGGTGTTGTTGGCTTCTTCTCGCTCGAAATGAGTAGCGAACAGCTCGCAACGCGTATTCTGGCCGAGCAGGCGGAAGTCTCGTCTTCCGACATTCGCCGCGGTCGTATTCACGACGAGCAGTTTGCTAAGCTGGTCGACGTGTCCAATATGATGAGCAAGGTGCCGCTCTACATCGACGATACCGGCGGTATCTCGGTCGCCCAGCTCGCCGCGCGCGCCCGCCGTTTGAAGCGCCAGAAGGGGCTCGACCTCCTCATCGTCGACTACTTGCAGCTGCTCTCGGGCTCGTCAAAAGCCTCCCAGCAGAACCGCGTGCAGGAACTGACGGAAATCACCACGACGCTCAAGGCCATGGCGAAGGAGCTGGAGTGCCCAGTGATCGCCTTGTCCCAGCTCTCCCGTCAGGTTGAAACGCGCGATGACAAGCATCCGCAGCTTTCCGACCTTCGCGAATCGGGTTCTATCGAGCAGGACGCGGACGTTGTAATGTTCGTGTACCGCGAAGAATACTATCTCAAGAACAAGGAGCCCAAAGAGGGGACGCCCGAACACCTGACTTGGCAGGCGGAAATGGAGCAAGTGCACGGCAAGGCGGAAGTTATCGTCGCCAAGCAGCGTCACGGCCCCACCGGCACTGTTCAGCTCAGCTTCGAGGCGCAATTTACCCGCTTTGGTAATCTTGCTCGGGCAGACTATCTGCCCGAACGCATGGAATAGGTATGACTCTGACCTCCGGCCTTGGCGGCCAACTGAGCATTGATTTGGGCGCTCTTGCCCGTAATTGGCGCGCGCTCGACAAGGTGAGCGCGGGTGCATTGACGGCTGCCGTCGTCAAAGCCGATGCCTATGGCACCGGGACGGAAGCTGCGAGCAAGGCGCTTTACGCCTCTGGCGCGCGCTTCTTCTTCGTGGCCACGCCCGATGAGGGATTGGCAGTTCGCGCCGCCGTTCCAGAAGCGCATATCTTCGTGCTGTACGGGCTCTATCCGGGGGCGGCGAACCTTTACATTCGCCAGAACCTCATGCCCGTCCTTGGCTCTATGCCAATGCTCGAGGAATGGCTCGCCAAGTGCGTCGAACGCAATGAGGCCTATCCAGCCGCCTTCCATTTCGACACCGGCATCAACCGATTGGGCTTCCGCCTCAGTGAAGCCAGTGCCGTGCGCGAAAAGATCGAAAAGCTCGGCTTTGCCCCGCAGATGATCATGAGCCATTTGGCTTGTGCCGATCAACCGAACCACGAGAAGAACCGCACCCAGCTGGCGCTCTTTGGCTCGGTTATGCAGCAATTCCCCGGCATCCCTGCTTCGCTGGCCAATTCGGCCGGGCTGATGAGCGGCCGCGACTACCATTTCCAAATGGTTCGCCCCGGCATCTCTCTTTACGGCGGCCGAGCCGTTGCTGGTCGCAAGAACCCAATGGCCAATGTCGTGACGCTCCATGTTCCGATTCTGTCGGTCATTGAAGGTCGCACGGGTGAAACCGTAGGCTACGGCGCGTCCTATACGCTCAATCGCCCGTCGCGCCTCGCCGTCATCGGTCACGGCTATGCCGATGGTCTGTTCCGCTCCCTCTCAGGCACCAATCAGCGTCCGGGCGGCAAGGTGTTCGTGCGCGGTCGCCTCTGCCCGATCGTGGGCAAAATCTCGATGGACCTGACCATCGTCGACATCACCGAGCTTGGCTCCGATCTCCCCACGCCGGGCGAAGGCGTTGAAGTGCTCGGCGCCAATGTTCCAATCGACGATCAGGCCGACGCAGCGGGCACCATCGGCTATGAAATCCTCACCGCCCTAAAAGGGCGCTATAATCGCATCTACATTGGTGATGGCGCGCTGCCACCAAGCCAGCCGTCTCAGCCCCACCCACAGGGCTGATTACAAAGTTCCGCCTTTGTTCTTGTTTTTTGAAACCACTTGCTGTTAGGCTCCGGCCCAATAGCAGGTGGTTTTGCCGTTTTGGCGCTCCCTTCTTTGTTGGCACTGAGGCCCCAAAAGGCCAATGGCGTGCCCGTCGAGAAGCCAGAGAATGCCAGCCAGAAGCCACCTATCTGCCCAGCCGCGCCCCAGAGGAAAGTACCCACCTTGGCTAAACTGAAATCTTCGTTCTTGTGTCAGGCATGTGGCGCGGTTTCGAGCCGTTGGCAGGGGCGGTGCGACGCGTGTGGTGAGTGGAACACCATTGTCGAAGAAGTTGTCGATTCTGGCGTCGGTGCGGGCCCCAAATCCGCCAAGGCCGGTGGCCGCGCCACAACGCTGGTGTCTCTCGCCGGTGAAACCGAAGGCGCAGCCCGTGTGGTGAGCGGCATTGCCGAACTCGATCGGGTGACCGGCGGCGGCTTTGTCAAAGGCTCGGCCCTCCTCGTTGGCGGCGATCCAGGGATCGGGAAATCGACCCTGCTCCTCCAGTCCGCTGCCGCCCTCGCCCGCCAGGGGAAACGCGTTATCTACGTTTCGGGTGAAGAAGCGGTCGCGCAAGTTCGCTTGCGTGCTCAAAGACTTGGCCTTGCGGACACAGGTGTACTGCTGGCGGCGGAAACCAATGTCGAAATCATCCTCGCCACTCTCGAAGAGGGCCCGCCAGCCGATCTCGTGATCATCGATTCGATCCAGACCCTATGGACCGACCGGGTTGATTCCGCTCCCGGCACCGTCACGCAGGTCCGCACCTCGGCGCAAGCTCTGACCCGCGTCGCCAAGAAAACTGGCGCTGCTGTCGTTCTGGTTGGCCACGTCACCAAGGATGGCTCCATTGCCGGGCCCCGCGTGGTCGAGCACATGGTTGACGCCGTTCTCTATTTTGAAGGCGACGCCAGCCACACCTTCCGCATTTTGCGTGGCGTGAAAAACCGTTACGGCGCAACTGACGAAATCGGCGTCTTCACCATGACCCAGGGCGGTCTCGAGCAAGTCGCTAATCCATCAGCACTTTTCCTTGATCAGCGCGATAAAAACTCCGCCGGTTCAGCTGTCTTTGCTGGCATGGAGGGCACCCGCCCCCTGCTCATCGAAATCCAAGCGCTCGTCGCGCCCTCCCCCCTCGGCACCCCACGCCGCGCTGTCGTTGGCTGGGATTCGCAACGTCTTTCCATGGTGTTAGCGGTTCTCGAAACCCGCTGCGGCGTCCGTATCGGCGCCAATGACATCTATCTCAACGTCGCGGGTGGCCTCAAAATCAACGAGCCTGCTGCTGACCTCGCCGTCGCCGCAGCGCTTATTTCTTCCCTCACCAATTCCCCCCTTCCGCAAGACGCTGCCTATTTTGGCGAGATCTCTTTGGCGGGCGGCGTCCGCCCGGTTTCCCATGCTGGACTACGCCTGAGAGAGGCAGAAAAGCTGGGGTTTGGCTCCGTTGCGACAGGCAAATTGGGCAAGGCCGATAAGAGCAAAAACCTCATGGTCACTGAATATGCGCAATTGGCCGACATGGTGAGCGCCATTGCAGCCAAGGGGCAGCGTGCCATTCCCGAGCCAGAGGCGGAGGGATGGTAAACAAACGGTTTTCGTGGACTTTTGCATGCTGGCTTTTACACAGCCTTGGCAGGCCCTACTAACTCCGTTAAAGCTGCCTCAATTGACTGTCGGCTCGGACAAGTAGGCGAGAACATATGCTAACTGCATTTGACGTTGGTGTTGGTGTACTGGTGCTCATTTCCGCTATTTTAGCGACCGCACGAGGCCTTACACGCGAGGTTCTCTCGCTGGCGACATGGGCTGGCTCTGCCGCTATCGCTGTCTATATGTGGCAGTACCACCCCGAAATCGCGCGCGGCTACATTGCTGAGCCGGTTGTCGCGGACATTGCCACAGTTGTCCTGAGCTTCATCATCTCGTTGATTGTGCTCCACCTTTTGACCATGCGCATTGCTGACTTTGTCATCGATAGCCGCATTGGGCCGATCGACCGTACGCTTGGCTTCGTCTTTGGCGTGTTGCGCGGCATTCTGATTTCGATTGTCATCACCATCTTCGGTGTGTGGCTCTTGGGAACAAACCTGCCGGAATGGGCCGACAAGGCTCAGACTCGCCCACATCTGCAAAACATGGGCACCACCCTGATTTCCATGCTGCCAGATGGGCTTGAAGCTCAGGTCACCGACATTCTGCGTGGCGGCGGCGGCAATCTGACCGACGATACGGAAGCGCCTGTGGCTCTTCCACCCGAAGCTGTCGGCAATGGCACTGTCGCGCCTGCGCCAGCCGCTTCGCCGTCAATCACCACATTGCCAGCGACACCGCAGAACTAAGAATCATTCGCCTCAACCGCTTAGGCGGGCGAACGAAACTGTCATTTTGCTAGCCATAGCAAAATGGGCTATTGGCGGGGCTCAACAGCTGGCGTAAACGAGCCCCATTCCTGTTATGGAATAGCTCGGTCCAACTGCAAGGAGACCCAAGGTGACCCATCTCGCAGATGACGCTTTCGACCTTGATGGAGACACCCTGCATGAAGAGTGCGGGGTGTTTGGCATTTTAGGACACCCTGAAGCTGCCACCCTGACGGCGCTCGGCTTGCATGCTCTCCAGCACCGCGGCCAAGAAGCGGCCGGTATCGTTTCCTTCGACGGCGAGCGTTTCCATCAGGAAAAACGCATGGGCCTCGTGGGTGATCACTATACCGACCCAGCCGTTCTCGCCGGTCTCCCCGGCCCCATGGCCATCGGCCACACCCGCTATTCCACCACTGGCGAAGTTGCCCTGCGCAATGTTCAGCCACTCTTTGCAGAACTTGATGCCGGTGGCATTGCCGTTGCCCACAATGGCAATTTCACCAATGGCTTGACCCTGCGTCGCCAGATCATCGCGACCGGCGCAATCTGCCAGTCGACCTCCGACACTGAAGTCGTTCTCCACCTCATCGCCCGCTCCCGCCAGACCTCCTCGACCGACCGCTTCATCGATGCCGTTCGCCAGATGGAAGGCGGCTACGCCATGTTGGCGCTGACCCGCACCAAGCTGATGGCCGCGCGTGACCCGGTCGGCATTCGCCCGCTGGTCATGGGCGATCTCGACGGCAAACCAATCTTTGCCTCTGAGACTTGCGCCCTCGACATCATCGGCGCGACCTATGTCCGCGACGTCGAAAATGGCGAAGTGATCATCTGCGAATTGCAGCCCGATGGCACTGTGACCATCGACGCCCGCAAGCCGCGCGATACCCAGCCGGAACGCCCGTGCCTCTTTGAATATGTCTATTTCGCGCGCCCGGACTCCATGGTCTCGGGCCGTAGTGTTTATACAGCCCGCAAAAACATGGGCGCGAACCTGGCCAAGGAAGCGCCCGTCGTCGCCGACGTTGTCGTGCCCGTCCCCGATGGCGGTACCCCAGCTGCGATTGGCTATGCCCAGCAGAGCGGCATTCCCTTCGAACTTGGCATTATCCGCAACCACTACGTGGGCCGCACCTTTATCGAGCCGACCCAGCAAATCCGTGCGTTCGGCGTCAAGCTCAAGCATTCGGCCAACCGCGCAGTCATTGCTGGCAAGCGCGTCGTACTGGTGGACGATTCTATCGTGCGCGGCACCACCTCGGTCAAAATCGTGCAGATGATCCGTGATGCGGGTGCCACTGAGGTTCACCTCCGCGTGGCGAGCCCGATGATTTATCACTCGGATTACTATGGCATTGCCACTCCGGACCCAGAAACGCTGATCGCCAATCAGTACGAAACACTGCAGCAGATGTGTGAATTCATCGGCGCGGATTCGCTGGAGTTCATCTCCATCGATGGCCTGTACGAGGCCGTTGGTGGCGAAAAGCGGAACCCAGAAGCTCCACAGTTCACCGACCACTATTTCACAGGCGATTACCCAACGGCTTTGACGGACATGAATGGTACGTCTAAGCACGACCCACACAAAGCTTCGCTTCTGAAGGTGGCTGGTTAATGTCTGAGAATACTGAACTTGCTGGCAAGGTCATTGTCGTCACCGGGGCCTCGCGCGGCATTGGCTACGCCACTGCCCTCGAGGCTGCTCGACGCGGCGCACATGTTATTGCCATCGCCCGCACGGTGGGCGGCCTTGAAGAGCTAGACGACGCCATTCAGGCGATTGGCGGCTCAACGACCCTCGTTCCGCTCGACCTGCGCGATGGCGACGCCATTGATCGCATTGGCGCGGCCATATACGAGCGCTGGGGCAAGCTGGACGGTCTCGTTGCCAATGCGGGCCTTCTAGGCGTGTTGAGCCCGGTAGCGCATTTAAAGCCAGACGAGTTCGACAAGGTCTTCTCGGTCAACGTCACTGCCAATTATCGCCTGCTGCGCTCGCTGGACGTCCTTTTGCGCCAGGCCGATGCCGGTCGTGCGGTTTTCGTCTCTTCCTCGTCAGCGCGCTCCGCAAAGCCTTTCTGGGGCCTTTATGCAGCCAGCAAGGCTGCACTTGAGGCGCTGGTGAAGTCGTATTCGGGTGAAATCAGCACCACCAATGTGCGCGCCAATGTGTTCTATCCGGGTGCTGTCCGCACAGCGATGCGCGCCAAGGCTATGCCGGGCGAAGATGCAAACACCCTGCCCCAACCGTCTGACATTGCTCCGGCAATTGTCGATCTGCTGAGCGCCTCGGTCACGGAAAACGGCAAGGTTTTCAATATCGAAACCAAGGCATTCGAAGCGATCTAATCGCAGCAGACACTGCAACTCAAAAGGGCCCGCACCATTCCGGTACGGGCCCTTTTCTTATTCTGTTTGATCGTCTCAAGCCGCGGGGGCGACCGCTGTCACCAGCACCTTATCGATGCGGTGACCATCAAGGTCGATCACCTCAAACCGCCAACCGTCCCGTTCAAAACTCTCACCCAGCTTTGGCAGGTGATTGAGTATCGAGAGGATGTAACCGGCGAGGGTTTCGTAGCGCGCATCCTTGGGGATGTTGAGCTTGAAGCGCTCCGACAGGTCATCGACAGGCATCCAACCGGCAACCAGCCACGAGCCGTCATCGCGCTGAGCGATAGCGGGTTCGTCGCCCGGCTCTTCGTTGTAAACGCCTGTAATGACTTCGAGAATATCGCCATAGGTGACGATACCTTCAAAGTGACCATATTCGTCGACAACGAGCGCCATTTGGGCCGAAGAGTTACGGATAGCCTCCACGACGTCGAAGGCATCAGCGTGTTCCATGACCACTGGCATCGAGCGCACGAGCTTGCGCAGATCGGGCTGCTGTCCGGTCGCCATTGCAGGCAGCAGGTCTGAGAGCGAGATCACACCCATGATCGAATCTTCGTCGCCATCGGCAACGAGGACCTTGGTGTGGTTCGTCGACAGAATCGTCTGCAAGCTGACCTCGTACGGGTCGCGAATATCGATCGTCACCACGTCAGGACGTGGGGTCATGATGCCGCGAGCAGAACGATCCGCGAGGCGCATAACGCCCGAAATCATCGAATGCTCTTCGGTTTCAAGAACACCGGCAGTGGTCGCTTCAGCGATGATTGTGCGGACTTCTTCTTCCGTCACAACTTCTTCGCTCTGACCGCTCTGACCGAGCAGGCGCAGCACCAGCTTGCCCGAAATATCGAGGAGCCAAACGATCGGCGTACCGACCTTAGCCAAGATATACATGGGCTGGGCGACGCGCGACGCGACCAGTTCGGGATTACGCAGCGCCACTTGCTTGGGCACCAACTCACCCAAAATCAGCGAGCCGTAGGTGATCAGGACGACAACGACACCAACACCAGCGACATCGGCGATGTTGGTCGGCACGCCAACGGAGTAAAGCCAGACGGTTAAGCGCGCACCGAGCGTTGCACCGGAGAAGGCACCCGAAAGGATGCCGACCAGCGTAATACCGATCTGGACGGATGAAAGGAACTTCCCAGGCTCTTCCGCGAGACGCATCGCGGTAGCTGCGCCTTTATTGCCTTGGTCAGCCATGACCTTGAGGCGCGCGGGACGGGAAGAAACGACGGCCAGTTCTGACATGGCCAAGGCGCCGTTCACGAGAATCAGAACGACGACGATGAGGATCTCTGTAAGCAACAAAGTGCAAAATTGGCAGGCCGTGACCAATGACGGGCTGTTACGACCGCGCCAGTATAGGGATCACGGTTCAGATGTGAATAGGGGGCGAGGGAGTAAGTTTGCCTTACAATCCCTCGTCCCCCTCTTTACTTTTGGAGCTAGCTCCGAACCGAAACGCTTAGTCTTTTGGCGCGTAGGGGTTTTTGCCGCCGCGTAGCCAAATACGGATAGGCGATCCCTTAATACCAAAGGCTTCACGAAGGCCGTTCACAAGATAGCGTTGATAGCTCATCGGGACGACTTCGGGACGCGAAGCGAAAATGATGTACGAAGGCGGACGGGTCTTGGCCTGCGTCATGTAACGCATCTTGAGACGACGACCAGCAACTGCCGGAGGTGGATGGCTCTCGATCATGCCCGAAAGCCAACGGTTGAGGCGCGAGGTCGAAACGTGAGCATTCCAGGAACGCTCCACCTCGAAAATCGCTTCCATCAGACGGTCGATATTCTTGCCGGTGAGGCCAGAAAGCGTCACGAGCGGAATACCGCGCACCTGCGGCAGCAGGCGTTCGCATTCTTCACGCAGCTCGGTGAGCGTCTTGTTCTTGTCTTCGATCAGGTCCCACTTGTTGAGCGCGATGACCATGGCGCGGCCTTCACGTTCCACAAGATCGGCCAGAGCCAAATCCTGCTTTTCAAACGGAATTGTCGCGTCTAGCATAAGCACAACGACTTCCGCGTATTGCAGCGAGCGCAGGCTGTCGCCCACGGCCAGCTTCTCAAGCTTTTCCTGAACGCGCGAACGACGACGAATACCAGCAGTATCAACGAGGTTGATCGTGCGGCCTTCCCATTCCCATGGAACGAGAATGCTGTCGCGGGTGATGCCGGCTTCCGGGCCGACCAGAACGCGTTCTTCGCCAACCATGCGGTTGACCAAAGTCGACTTACCCGCATTCGGGCGACCGACGATGGCGACGTTCAAATAGCGCTTCGGGTTCCAACGCAGTGTTGCGTCGTCGCCTTCGCCTTCGAGCATGTCGGGAGTGATATCGACGTCAACTTCAGGCAGGAAGTCGAGATCGGACTGCTCGCCAGCTGCAGCGTCAGCTTCTTCCTGCGCCTTCTTTTCAGCAGCCTTATCAATGGCAGCCGAAACGATGGAGTAGAGTTCAGAAAGACCAAGACCATGTTCTGCCGAAAGCGCGATCGGCTCGCCAAAGCCGAGCTTGAACGCTTCCACGAGGCCATGCTCCGAAGCCTTGGCTTCGGCCTTGTTGCCCACGAGGTGAACATGCTTGCCCGCCTTACGCAGAACCTGCGCAAAGCGTTCGTCGAGCGGCACAACGCCAGCGCGCGCGTCGATCATGAACAGAATGACGTCGGCTTCATTGATTGCCAGCTCAGTCTGCTGGCGCATGCGATCTTCTAGGCTGCCGTCACGAACGTCTTCATAACCTGCCGTGTCAAGAACACGGAAGGTAAGATCGGCAATATGACCTTCAGCTTCACGGCGGTCACGCGTGACGCCGGGGGTGTCGTCAACCAGCGCGATCTTACGACCAACGAGCCGGTTGAATAGGGTCGACTTGCCTACGTTTGGGCGGCCGACAATGGCAACGGTAACCGTCATGGCGGCGTCCCTTCAAGGGGTATGTTATTCAGCTGCCGGGGCTTCTTCAGCCGCAGGCGCTTCGTCAGCGGCTGGAGCCTCATCAGCGGCAGGCGCGTCAGCAGTGACAACGCCTTCCGAGAGCATTTGTGCAAGATAGAACGACATGCGGCTGCGCGTAGACTGAGCAGCGAGCGGATCATTCAGAACCGCTTCGAAGCTGGCCTGAGCCGCTTCGCCTTCGCCAGCCTTATACTGAGCCAGGCCCAGCAGTTCGCGCGCCACACGGCGCAGTGGATTGTCGTCAGTTGCCAGCGTTGCAATGCGCGCTTCAACATCGGCCAGGGTGCCCGTGTCGACCAGCAATTGAGCGGCCGACAAGAGAGCCAGCTCACGCAGGCGCGGGTTGGACTGGGTGTTGGCGACACCATCATAGGCGGCAACGGCGGCTGTCGAGTCGCCCTGTTCGCCCAGAAGTGCTGCAGCGCGGAACTGCGCCAAAACAGCGTAGCCGCCGCCCTTAGCCGAGATGGCTTCGAGCTGAGCGCGAGCCGCTTCAAGATCACCGTTTTCGGCCGCATCATAGGCCAAATAGAGTTCTTCTGATGCCGCTGCCGACTGTGATTTCGTATACCAGCTCCACCCTTCGTTGACCGCTACCAGAGCGACGATCGCGACGGCACCGCCAATGACAAAAGGAGCATACCGCTTCCACATGGACCGAATACGGTCTGTGCGCAGTTCTTCATCGATTTCGCGGAAGATATTGTCCTGAGACATTGGCAACCTGAATTGGTTCGAAATTTCCCGGCAGCTTTAGCATGAGGTCCCCGGATTGCAAACATCCATAGGCTGCGTCTCGTTGGACTATTCTAGGCTTCCCCCGCGGTGTTGATCACATATCTGTCGCGGCCCTGCTGTTTGGCTTGATAAAGCGCCTCATCGGCCCGCGCGATTAAGTGTTCGACATATCCTTCAACATTCTCTCCAACGGCGCATCCGGCGCTAACTGTTAGGCGCCCTGTGTGCGAGGAGATGTGATTGACATCCAACTCGCGGACCACTTCGTTGATGCGGTTGAGCACAGTAACAGGCCGAATAACGCCCGGTAGAGCCATCAAAAACTCTTCGCCCCCGTAACGGGCGACAAGGTCCGTGCTCCGGGTCAGCGAGAGCAGTGCTTCGGCTACCCGCTTGAGTACAGCGTCTCCCGCTAGGTGGCCATAATGGTCGTTGAATTCTTTGAAGTGGTCGACATCGACCATAACAATCGCCAATGGAATTCCGGTCGATTTGGCGTCCGCCCAGAGCTTACCGAGCCGATCATCAAGTTCACGACGGTTGGCAACGCCCGTTAGCGCATCTTGAGAACTCAACAGCGCCAGAGATTCGCGCTCAATCAGCAAACGCTGATTTTGCTCCTGCAGGGCCTGCTCCCGCAACACGCTCTCAGTGACATCAACCATGAACCCGGTCGCCCGCACCGCCTGCCCGTCTTGCGTTTGTATCGCCGCTGCCGAGCGCACCCAACGGACTTCACCGTCTGGATGCACCACGCGGAAGACGATCCGGTAGTCTTCACCTGTGGCGAGCAGTTCTTCGGCTGTGTGGCGCACCTCCGTGGCGATCTGCACATCCTCGGGATGGATCATCGGTCCAAATTCGGCCACCGACGAGATCGGCTGCGCGGGGTCACGACCGACGATGCGATACCAGTTATCATCGCAAACCATTTTGTCGGCGCGAATGTCATAGTCCCAAATCCCTAGGCCACCAACATTGGCTGCCATGCTCAGCCGCTCGTCACTCTGCCTGAGAGATTGATTTGCCATGTGCTGTGCGGTGACCTCACGCGAGACCACCAGGATCGCAGTGGTTTGCCCATTGGCATCCAAAACCGGCGTCAAACTATTGTCCCAGTGCTGCGGCGCCTGCCCGGGAATGACGCTTCGACCCGCGAAACGACCAATGTTGCTATTGCGCGCAGCTTCAATGGCCGCTCGACCGGCCTCGCGGACATCGTCGGGCAAAAGATCCAACCAGGGCATTCCAAAGGATGAGCCTTCTGGCACCCCCAGCGCGCGAGAACCAGACTTGTTCATATGCAAGACCATGCCGTCCGGCGTGATGAGCTTGATGCAATCGAGCGAGATATCGAGCATCTGTGTTTGCATCGACGCTTTCGTCTCGAGCAAAGCCTCACGGCGGCGAATGGCATCGATGTCCGTGGCCAAGCAGAGCACGGTGTCGGCGGTCAGTGGGCTCAATGTGACCACATGCCACCGGGATGATCCAGACCGGGTGAGCAGGCGCAATTCAATCGAGGTGCGGGCATTGGCAGCTGCCTCAGAAAAGCACGAAAGCGCCACATAGCGATCCCCCGGCTCGACAAGGTTCAGCCAGGAATTTCCAATGCTTGTGGTTTCAGCCTGAGTGTTGACGTCCTGCCATTGAGCGTTGATCGCCGAGACTAGACCCTGTCGGTTCAACACAGCAGCCGGCGAAGGCAAGGCAGAGACAATAGTAGACGCCAAATCACCGACTGGTAAGCGGGACTGCGTGTCGGTCTTGTTGGGAGGAGGCCCAGCCTGCAATGACACAATGGAGAGATGGTTCGTCACTTCGCTTAACCCCCTATCGGCGCCCGCCGTCGAAAGAGTGTCGCAAAAACGGCTGCAAATCTGAAATCACAGACTCTGCTGCAGTAAAGGAACTCTTCAACCGGCACTGACGCCAACCGACACTTTTTGCCTTATTGGCACCATAATAACGCGTCGACCGGAGGCGGAGTTGCAAACCAACGACAACAAACAAAAAGTGCCGGTAGATCGCTCTACCGGCACTTTCAAATCAGGTGCGGGAGATCATTCCCACTCAATGGTGCCGGGTGGCTTGGATGTCACGTCGTAGACGACGCGATTGATGCCACGGACTTCATTGATGATACGGGTCGCGGTCTTGCCGAGGAAATTCATGTCGAATTGATAGAAGTCAGCCGTCATACCATCGACCGAGGTCACGGCGCGCAGAGCACAAACGAATTCATAGGTGCGACCATCGCCCATCACGCCAACGGTCTGAACCGGCAGCAGTACGGCGAATGCCTGCCAAATCTTGTCGTACTGACCAGACTTGCGGATTTCGTCGAGATAGATCGCATCTGCCTTGCGCAGAATGTCGAGCTTTTCGCGGGTGATGCCGCCCGGGCAACGGATCGCAAGGCCTGGACCCGGGAATGGGTGACGGCCAATGAAGCTATCCGGAATACCGAGATCGCGACCAAGCTGGCGGACTTCGTCCTTGAACAGCTCGCGCAGCGGCTCGACCAGCTTCATGTTCATGCGTTCTGGCAAGCCACCCACATTGTGGTGCGACTTGATGGTGACCGACGGGCCACCGGTGAACGACACGGATTCGATGACGTCTGGATAAAGCGTGCCCTGAGCGAGGAACTCTGCGCCGCCGAGCTTTTTGGCTTCTTCTTCGAAAGTTTCGATGAAGAGACGACCAATGATCTTGCGCTTGGTTTCAGGATCGACCTGACCTTCAAGTTCGCCAATGAACTTGTCGGAAACGTCGACGTGAACCAGCGGAATGTTGAACTGATCGCGGAACATGGTCACGACCTGTTCGCTTTCGTTCATACGCATCAGACCGTGGTCGACGTAGATGCAGGTGAGCTGATCGCCAATGGCTTCGTGGATCAGGACCGCGGCAACAGAGGAGTCAACGCCGCCGGAGAGCCCGCAGATAACGCGACCGGAACCGACCTGTTCGCGGATCTTGTCGATCATCTTCTGGCGGTAAGCCTGCATGGTCCAGTTGGACTGGAGGCCGCAAATCTTATGCACGAAGTTCTGGAAGAGCTTAGCGCCATCTGGAGTGTGAACCACTTCAGGGTGGAACTGAACGCCCCAGATTTTCTTCTCTTCGTTCGCAATCATCGCGAACGGCGCATTCGGCGACGTCCCAACGACTTCAAAACCTTCCGGCAAGGAAACGACGCGGTCGCCGTGGCTCATCCAAACTTGGTGAGCGGCACCGTCATCCCAGACGCCTTCGTAAAGCGCGCTAGGCTTGGAAACGACAACTTCGGCGCGACCGAATTCACGGTGGTGACCGGCTTCGACCTTGCCACCGAGCGCCATGCAGAGGGCCTGCTGACCGTAGCAAATGCCGAAGATTGGCAGGCCAGAGGTCAAGATGACTTCTGGAATGTGGGGAGCGTTCTCATCGAGCGTCGACGCTGGGGAGCCCGAAAGGATCACGCCTTTGGGGTTCATCGCCGCAAAGGCGGCGTCAGCGGACTGGAACGGGTGGATTTCGCAGTAAACACCAGTCTCGCGGATACGACGCGCGATCAGCTGGGTGACCTGCGAGCCATAGTCGACAATGAGGATGGTGTCGGTGGGGGCGGTGTCTGGGTGCTGCATGGCCGGGCTTTACAGCCAGTTTCGGGATTCCGCAAGACCAGTGATGCGCAGACTTGCGTTGCAAAATCGAGGGAGCGGATCGCTCCCTCAGTTTCACAAGGCTTAGCTGTTCATCGCGGCGATTGTGCCGCAGAGGACAGTCGCAAAACTCACCCACGCCAGATAGGGCACAAACAGCCACGCCGCGAGCGTATCGCGATGGCGCACGGTTAAAATGAAGGCAACGATTGTTACCCAGAGCACCACAATAATGCCGAAGGCGAGCCACGGCATTTCCGCCCCGAACCACACGGGCGACCACAGAAAGTTCAGCACCATCTGGGCATACCACAGCATCATGGATTTGGATTTTGGATTGTCCATAACCACGCGCCAACCAGCGATAGCGATCATGACATAAAGTATGGTCCAGACGGGGGCAAACACTGCACCCGGCGGGTTCCACGAGGGCTTAGCCAAGCTCTCGAACCAAGGACCGGGAGGGGTTTGGGTGCCGATAAAGCTACCGATCCCCACGACAGCGACGATGAAGACAGCGAGGACAATCCAGGATTGTGGCGTGCGGTAGTCAGTTGTCGCGGCGGACATTAGCGTTCTCCAGGCCCATTTGGGAGGAGAACGCCGAGTTTGTCCTAAAGTTCAATGCGGAGGGCGGTTTATGCCTTTTTGCGCAGCAGGTGGATGTAGAAACCGTCGGTGTTGGTGCGTGCTGGCGTTAGCATCAAGCCACCGGCTGGGGTCTCCAAACCTTCAGGCAAGTCCGAGATCAAAGCCTTGCGCCAAGCTGTTGCCATCGGGACGGTTTCGACATTGGCGTGGCTCTTAACGAAATCAACGACTTGATCATCGTTCTCCTCGGGGAGAACGGAGCAGGTAATATAAACCAACGTTCCGCCCACCTTCAGGAAGGTCAGAGCTTGTTCCAAGAGGGCAGCCTGTTCAGACTGACGCAAAGCGATCAGCTCTGGAGTGAGCTTCCACTTGGTGTCTGGGCGACGGCGCCAAGTACCCGTACCGGTGCAGGGCGCATCAACAACGACGCGGTCGATCTTGCCGATCAACTCGTCGAGCGCGCCAGGGTTCGGAGCGCGAACCTGTGCGTTGCGCACGCCATTGCGCTTGAGGCGGTCATAGATCGGCGCCAGACGCGAGCGGTCGCTGTCATAGGCGAAGATCTGCCCGGTGTTGCCCATGGTCGCGGCCAGCGCGAGGGTCTTGCCCCCTGCCCCAGCGCAAAGATCGAGAACCTGTTCGCCTTCCTTGGCGCCAGCCAAAGCCGAAACGATCTGGCTGCCCTGATCTTGAACTTCAAACCAACCCTTAAGGTAGCCTTCGTCGGTTGTGACATTGGGCGTCCGCGCATCGCGTGGACCGGCCGGCATGGTCAGACCGAATGGCGCAATAGCTGTTTCTTCAGGGGTAAAACGCGCCAGCGATTTTGCGACCTTTTGCGATGTCGCCTTCAGCGCGTTGGCACGAATATCGAGCGACGGACGGCCAGTCATGGCATGACCTTCGGCAATAAAATCATCGCCAAAAGCGCGCTTGAGTGACGGTACGAGCCATTCGGGCAAATCGGCCTGGACGTGTTCCGGCGCGCTCGAAAGATCGGCGGTCGCGCCAGCGATTTCTTCAGCGCTCAGCGCTTCTGGCGCATGGCTATCCGCAGCAAACAGCTCGTTGAGCGCCTCCGGGCTTTCGCCCCAGCCTCGCAGGATAACGCCCAACACAAGGGCGCGCGGGGTGTCTGCGCCCATGGCAGCCGCGAGTGAGGACCGCGAACGCAATGCGTCGTAGACGATATTGCCGATAGCGGCGCGGTCACCTGCGCCAGCGAAACGGTTGTTGATACCCCAAGCCTTGAGCGCTTCTGAAACCGGGCGCTTGCGCTGCTCCACATCGGACAGAACTACAATGGCGGCGGCGATACGGCCGGGAAGACGCATGGACAAATACTCAGGCTAAGAGAATGCGAATGAGGAGCCATAGCCAGAACAGGGCGAGCACGACAAGGCCGGTGCAATAGACCACGAACCGCTTTGGCAGATTATTGGTAGTGACGTGTATGCCAGCGTGGATATAGCGAGACGCCACGAAAAGCCAGCCCAGCGCCGCTTCAATCCACCCGACCGCGCCAATCTGTAGCGACAGCACAACGGCCACATAGAACAGCACGGGGAGCTGGAATTGATTGTCGAAGGAGTTTGAAAGCAAACGCGCTTTCAGCGGATAGGCGGTTCGATCAACCGCAACATCCGCCATGCGGATTTCACCGCGTGCAATGCGCGGCACCCGCTCCCGCCCCATCAAAACCAAGATGACGAGCGTGAGGATCACTTGAGCGACAACGGCAAATAGCAGAATTTTCGCAGTTAGCGGCATTTGGCAAAGCTCTGGAAGAGAGTCGGGATGCGGGGCTAACGCGCAGAAAGATAGGATGTTTCGGCCGACAGTGTTTATTCAGCCGGATGGTGGCGCTTGCGATGGCGCCTGTCGGCCCAAAATTCCATCAGACGGACCGCCACGATTACAAAGCCGATCGCGAAAGGTGCCCAAAGCCAGAGAAAGAGAGTTTCATTCATTCTGCCAACTCCAATTTTTCTAGACGCCGCTGCGCCTCAAAGAGACAGATGACACCCAAGAGTAGACCAAATGCACTCACTCCGGCAAGGTTCAGCCAATCCACCTCTGGCCTTAATGAGCCGATCGCAATCCCGATATAGGGCGCAACGACTGAAGATAATATCGTGCCAACACCGATCCCATTAAGTGCATTCGCGGCAAGCTTGATCTGTTCGTGTTTTACATCAGACTGCATAGGCTCCCTCCAAAACTGTGATTTTAAGCACCAAAGCCCCCAGCGATAACCGGCAAATCTCCCAAAGCAAAAAGGCCCCTCCCGTGCGGGAGAGGCCCTCAATTTGAACCGGCTACAAACCTTAGCGGCCGGAGCGGTAGTTCGGCGCTTCGCGGGTGATGGTCACGTCGTGGACGTGGCTTTCGCTCAGTGCAGCGCCAGAAATCTTGACGAACACAGAGTTCTCGCGGAAGTCCTTGAGATTGTGCGCGCCGGTATAGCCCATGGATGCACGCAGACCGCCAGCGAGCTGGTGGAGAACCGCGCCAGCCGGGCCCTTATACGGAACCTGACCTTCAATGCCTTCAGGAACCAGCTTCATCTGATCGCGCACGTCCTGCTGGAAGTAACGGTCAGCCGAACCGGCCCCCATTGCGCCGACCGAGCCCATGCCACGGTAAGACTTGTACGAACGCCCCTGGTAGAGGAACACTTCGCCCGGAGCTTCGTCAGTCCCTGCGAGCAGCGAGCCAACCATAACGCAGGCCGCACCGCCAGCAAGTGCCTTGGCCATGTCGCCCGAGAACTTGATGCCGCCGTCTGCGATGACAGGAATGCCGGCCTTTGCGCCTTCTTCGGCACAGGCCATAACGGCCGCAAGCTGCGGAACGCCAACGCCAGCAACGATGCGGGTCGTGCAGATCGAGCCCGGGCCAATGCCGACCTTAACGGCGTCAGCGCCAGCATCGATGAGGGCCTTGGTAGCTTCCGCAGTCGCAACATTGCCCGCTACAATGCGGACATTATTGTTTTCGCGCTTGATGCGCTCGACAGCTTCGGCAACGCGGACCGAGTGACCGTGGGCGGTGTCGATGACCAGCAGGTCAACACCAGCGTCGATCAGGGCTTGCGAGCGTTCGTAACCATTGTCACCGACGGTCGAGGCCGCAGCCACGCGCAAGCGCCCCTGCTCGTCCTTGACGGCGTTCGGGTGGAGCTGAGCTTTCTCCATGTCCTTAACCGTGATCAGACCGATGCAGCGGTAGTCTTCATCGACGACCAGCAGTTTCTCGATACGGTGACGATGCAGCAGAACCTGCGCTTCTTCCTTCGAAACGCCTTCACGGACCGTGATCAGGTTCTGATGGGTCATCAGTTCGGAAATCGGCTGTGCTGGGCTCTTTGCGAAACGCACGTCGCGGTTCGTGAGGATACCAACCAGCTTGCCAGTCAAACGACCGCCCTTACCGCCGTTTTCGACAACAGGAATACCCGAGATACGGCTCTTCTGCATGAGCGAGAGCGCATCCGCCAAGGTCGCATCGGGACCAATGGTGATCGGGTTTACGACCATGCCGCTTTCAAACGACTTGACCATGCGAACCTGTTCCGCCTGCTCAGTAGCGGTCAGGTTCTTATGAATAACACCCATGCCACCGGCCTGCGCCATAGCAATCGCCATGTTCGCTTCGGTAACGGTATCCATGGCCGAGGAAAGGATCGGCAGCTTGAGCGCGATATCCTTGGTCACGTAGGTCGAAATGTCGGTTTCGGTCGGCAGAATGTCAGAGCGCGCAGGCTGGAGGAGCACGTCGTCAAACGTGAGCGCGGCATCGCCAGTGATAGTGGTAATAATCTTTGCCAAGGCCAGAACCTTCCTGCCTACTGTCAGTACAGAGATGTTGGAATGTGAACCGGCGCGGAGATCGTCGCGGGTTCAGGTTGGCGATGGTGCATACCACCGGAGTGGCGACTTGCCTAGTGCCTGAGTGCGTCTGATTGATAAGGGGACACAATCAGAAGCTCATCGACACATTTGATGTAATAGCGCGACAAACTTAAATCACTTAGTAAATAGCTATTGGCACTATGCATAGTCTTCCGATGGGGAACTAGTATGCAGCCCAACATGGGTTTCGGTTTCAGGAGATCAGCTTGAGAATTCGCGCTATCTCCCGAATTACCAATGCTTTTCGATCGGCCGCAGCGCGCTTAGGTTTCCTGCGCACAATCGCGATGTTGAGCATCATCGTTTTTGCGCTTCACCAAGTTTCACAGGCCCAACGCTGGTCTGACCATATTCCTGATGCTTTCCCCTTCGCCGACCATGCACTGGTCCTGATGGCCATAATTGTGGCCTGCACGATCATTGTCTTTCTGCTTTTCGAGATTTCCCGAGTAGCACGGGAAGTCACTATCGTCGAACAATCTGACGCGATTACTGAAGTATTCACCCGCGAACATGGTGCAGCGATCATTCGCAGCGAGTTCAATCGCGCGCTCCACAACAAGAATTTTCTTGCTGTCATGATCTTGGACATCGACAGCTTCAAGAAGATTAACCTTCAATATGGCTATGCTGCGGGCGATAAAGTCCTCGCCATGCTGGTTGAGCGATGCCAAAGCCTATTGAGACGTCAAGACGTCATTGGCCGCATGGGCGACGCCGAATTCTACGTCATCCTGCCCAGAACAGAGATATTGGCAGCGCACATCATGGCCGAGCGATTGCGTGCAGCCGTGGCCAGCGACGCGTTTATGCTTGGTGGGGTCCCCGTCGCCATTACCATCAGCGTAGGCGTTGCAGAGCTTGAGGCAGAGGACACGCCTGAGACACTTATTCGTCGCGCCGACGCGAAATTGTCGGTCGCTAAAAGCGAAGGTAAGAATAGAGTTCGATAGAACGAACGATTTAAGATGGATCGGGCTGGCCGCAGGAGGTCAAACCCACCATAATTGCTTCCGCTTCTGCCTACCCTTTCCATAGACTCATTGGTTAGCTTTGTGATCCGCGTCACCCCGCTCATTTTGGCGGTCGCTCTGTTCATGGAACAGATGGACTCGACTGTCATCGCCACCAGCCTACCTGCAATTGCAGCCGATATCGGCTCTGAGCCCATCGCCCTAAAGTTGGCGCTGACGGCTTACTTCGTGGCGCTGGCGATTTTTATCCCTATTAGCGGGTGGATGGCCGACCGTTTCGGAGCGAAGAACATCTTCCGTCTGGCGATCTTCGTTTTCATGCTGGGGTCTCTGGCATGTTCCTTTGCCAATTCGCTCGAGACCTTTGTGGCATCGCGCTTTTTCCAAGGCATAGGGTCGTCCATGATGACACCCGTCGGACGCTTACTACTCGTGCGCTCAACACCCAGAAATGAACTCGTGTCAGCCATGGCTTGGCTCACAGTCCCCGCGCTGATTGCTCCTGTGACAGGCCCGCTTATCGGCGGTTTTGTGACAACATATCTCAGCTGGCATTGGATCTTCTGGATCAACATCCCGATTGGTATCGCCGGGATCATCTTTTCGGGCATCTACCTCAAAGTGCCGGATGAGCGCGCACCGCGCCCTATCGATTTGGTCGGATTTCTCATCGCCGCCGTCGCCTTCTCGGGCACGGTATTCGGCCTGTCTGTGATCAGCCTTCCAGCCGTTCCCATCACGTATGGCTATCTAACACTGGCGATTGGGCTTGTTGCTGCTGCCCTTTACGTGCTTCACGCGCGCCGGGTGACCTATCCCCTGCTCGATCCCAAGCTGTTGCGCCACAAGCTTTTCCGATCCTCGATAACGGGCGGCTCGGTGTTTCGCATCGGTGTGGGAGCTGTTCCGTTTCTCCTCCCGCTGATGCTGCAACTCGGCTTTGGCATGACCCCATTTGAAAGTGGCGCCATCACATTCGTGTCGGCGCTCGGCGCGATGGGGAGCAAGTTCATCGCCGAACGTGTCTACGCCCGCTGGGGTTTCCCGCGCGTCCTGGGCGTCTCGGCGGTGTTAGGCGGCCTTCTCATCGGCGCGCAGGGTCTGTTCACAGCCGAAACAGCGGCGGCGGTCATGATGGGCGTAATCGTATTCGGCGGCGTACTCCGCTCGATCTTTTTCACGGGGTCGAACGCCCTGGGCTACGCAGACATTTCCGATGAAGAAGCCAGCCAAGCCACCGCCATCGTGGCGGTATCCCAGCAGTTGTCGGTCGCCTTCGGTGTTGCCGTGGCGGGTGCCGTGATCGAGATCACGCGCCATTTCACCGGTGGCGCGCTGACGCTGATAAACTTCCAGATCGCATTCTTCGCGGTCGGCACCCTCAGCGCCCTCGGTGGATTGGTCTATTTCACCCTGCCCGCAAACGCGGGCAGCGACGTGTCGGGGCATAAGGGCCGCGCTAAAGGCTGACGCGCACCAAGATGAAACGAAAAGACCGCCTCGAAGGGCGGTCTTATGGTTCAGTCTCGCGGCTGACTATTCGTCGTGATCGTTGTTGTGTTCATGCCGGAAATCCAGGCCTTTGAACCCCTTCGCCACGAGATAAGCCTCTGCGGAGTCTTTGCGGCTTGAGGGAGGCTTGGAGTGGAAGGTCGTATCAAAGTGACGCTTGAGCATGTGCAACAGCTCATGCTCGGTGCCGCCTTGGAAAACCTTTGCCACAAACGTGCCGCCGGGCTTGAGGACCTCAATGGCGAAGTCTGCCGCGATCTCGATCAGGTGAACGATACGAAGGTGGTCAGTCGGACGGTGGCCTGTCGTCGGCCACGCCATATCGGACATGACGACGTCGGCCTTGTGGCCACCCAGCATGTCGATCAACATGCCCGGAGCATCATCCTCGGTGAAATCCTTGCGCAGCAGGTTCACACCGGGGATGTCGTCCATTTCGATATAGTCGATACCGATGACGAGCACGTTGTCCGGCGTTGAGCCAACAGCGGTCGCCGCTACCTGCGACCAGCCGCCCGGCGCTGCACCAAGATCGACGACGCGCATGCCCTTTTTGAAGAACTTGTGCTTTTCGTCCATCTCTTTGATTTTGAAGGCAGCTCGAGAGCGATACCCTTCAGAGCGTGCGCGCGCCACATAGGGGTCGTTGAGCTGACGCTCAAGCCACTTCGTCGACGCGACTTTACGGCCCTTGGCCGATTTAACGCGAATTTTAAAGTCTCTGTCGGACTTACGACCGCCTGTGCCCAGGGCTTTACTATTGGCCATTGCCCGCCCTCCTTGGATGTCGAATTGGACGCTTCTGGGAGCGATCAGCGTCCATAAGGGAAATCAAAATACCTTCACGAAGACCACGATCGGCAACCCGAACGCGATCCGTAGGCCATTCACGACGGATGGCCTCAAAAATAGCACAACCGGGAAGCACGAGATCGGCGCGATCCTTGCCTATGCAAGCATGCGCGACACGGCGCTCAAACGGCATGTTCAGCAGAACGCGCATGGTTTCATCAACCTGATCGCGCCGCATCCAAAGGCCGTCAACTTTCAGACGCTCATAGCGTTCCAGGCCGAGATGTAAACCCGCAAGCGTCGTCACCGTACCTGACGTGCCAATCAAATGGACTGGATGTTCGGCAATCATCTGACGCAGCTTTTCGCGGCCACGGAACTGACGGAGGTGCTCAGAAACGTAGGAGACCATGTCTTCAAACGTCTCGCGCGTGACATTCACACCGCCGAATTTTTCGGCAATCGAGACCACGCCAACCGGCATGGACTGCCACGACCGAATAGAAGCAGACATCCGCCCCTGCGAACGCGGGCGACCGCCACGGAAGTCGAGCCAAGCCAGCTCCGAGGAACCCCCGCCGATATCAAACATCAGCGCGCCTTGCGCCTGAGTATCAATCAGATCGGCGCAACCGGTAACGGCCAATTCGGCCTCAGTGCGACGATCAACGATCTCAAGTTCGATCCCGAGCTCGCTCTTCACACGGGCCAAAAATGCAGGACCATTTTCAGCGGCGCGGCAGGCTTCGGTTGCGATCAAACGCATGCGCGTCGGCTGATGCTCGCGCAACTTGTTACGGCACATCCGCAGCGCGTCCATGGTGCGTTCCATCGCGCCATCAGCCAAACGACCGGTGACAGAAACGCCCTCGCCTAGTCGGACAATGCGTGTGTAGCCATCTAAAACGCGAAAACCCCTTTCATGGGGTCTGGCAATAAGAAGACGGCAATTGTTCGTTCCCAAATCGAGCGCAGCGTAAATGGCGCCGCGGTGTCGACGGGGATTCGGGGCGTTTAGGGTCCGCGGATCCGGCGATCCGGGCGGCGCAATGGCTGCCCTATCCTTCCGGCTTTGACCGGAAGATACACCGGCCCCTGCCTCGGCTTTTAAGACCGAAACAGCGGCGGACCGAGTAAGATCGGCCACGGGATGTCTCCTTAGTGCGCGGTCGCCAAGGCCGGAAAGCCGGCCGCGCCCGAACGCACCTTTGTTGCGTTGTTGAGACTAAGGTAGAGCATGGCATGCCCCAGCGCAATCAAAAGCATCCGCCTCATCCTCACACGCGGATGATATCGAGACCTTTCAAGGTCGTAGCGTCGTCAAAATATGTGGCGGGATCACCGTTTGTGACAAGCACATCGACTTCGGAGAGATGCGTGACCACATGGGGCGCGTTCTGGCTGAATTTTCCGTCATGAGCGACGAGTACGACCCGCCGACTCAAAGCGAGAACGTCACGCACCAGATCGACCTCCATCGGATCGAACTCCAGCACAGAGCCCTCCCGATCAATCGCGCTTGCGCCGATGATGGCGATATCAAACTTGAACTTTTGTCGACTAGTGTCGGCGAGGGTGAGGATGGAAGTGTCCTTATTGCGCACATAGCCGCCGTAAACATAGACGGTGGCGTCGGTATTCATCGCGCAGCTATAGATCACTTCCAGATTGGGCGACGCCAAGAGCATGCCAGGAAATTCGGCAACAACTTGATGGAGGCCATGGAAGGTCGTCCCTAGGCCCACGAAGACCGTGGCGCCGTCAAACAGGATCGGCTTGAGCGCATTGACGAGCTGGCGTTTGATGTCGACTTCGGTGCTACCGCGCTCATTATAAGTGTATCGCGCGACACCCGGGGCCGCGAAAGCGCCGCCAAAACCTTTGACCAGCAGGCCCCGTTCGTTGAGCAGTTTTAAGTCCCGCCGAATAGTCTGGGTGGTGACGTTAAACTGCTCAGCAAGTTCAGAAACAGATGCTGCGCCATTGGCACCAATGGCGACAAGAATTCGCTCTTGCCGCTCATTCAGGCCGTTAGAAGCGGCCGGAGAGTCCGCGCGCTGAGACAACAATCCTTCAACACGCGTCCGGCCACTCATTAGAGCTTTATCCCTAGATAGGTTCTATCATCGGTGAGTTGGGTATCAGTCGTACCCTTTGTGCTCATATAGCGGGCGATTTTGTGGAAGTCTTCTGCCTCCACCTCTTCGTGACCGGCCTCCCATGAGGCTACGCCAAAACGATCGCCAAGTTTGAAGTAGCCATCGGAGAACAGCTCGATGGTGTGAACATCCTTGAGGGCATAGCTACGGGTTTCGATGTAGCGTGAAGGCACAGCAAAACCGTCGAGCCCGCCGTAGCCCAGCACCAAGTCGGTTACGTTCTGGAAATCGCCCTGCGCGAAACAGATACCACCATGAATGAGCGCCTGAATTTCAGCCTCAGGAACATTCGGCAAATGCGCCGTGCACGCCGCCAGCGCGCGTTGCTCGATGTCAGCGAGGAACTGAGGATCGGCCGTGTCTGTACCAGCTTCCTGATGCTTGGTGCCGCGCCACGTGATGTTGGCTGCTAGCGCATCTGCACGCACGCTATCGTACCCCAGAGCGCGGAAATGGCTCCACGTTTCGCGGCGCATGATGGCCGTAACATCGTCCAAAGGCTTGAGGACCTGCAGAACATCTTCGCCATTAATGCGCACGCCACTGTCGCCAACAGCGATGATCTCTAGGCGATCACCGATGATCAGCGCGGCGATGACGGTACAACCGCCACGCAGCTTCCAGTCCGCTGTAACGGCGTCGACAGCGCCGGCCTTCTCATATTCGGCGAATATCGCCTGCCCGAGGTAGTCGATGAAATGCTCGGCCCCTGCAAATTGCAGGTTCGGCTGGCGAGCATCGCCCTGTGCCAGAAGGAACTTCTCAATGGCCGCTTGGACGGTGCGTGAGGCAAACTGGCCCGACAACATGCCGTTATACCGCGTCCCATTGCGGTCGGTTACGCCGTCGATAACGGCGTAACCCCTATTTGGTAGAATGACGAGACTATCTTCATTGGCCCCTGGATCGGCGAACTTCTTGCCGAGCGAAAAGGCTTCCATGTGCTTCATTCAAACAAATCCCGTCAGTCTTATAGATAGTCAGATTATTCGCCGATTGCCGTGCGCCACTTGGCGAGCACTTCTTCGGTGCCACCAAGATCGTCGAGCGACTTGATCTCAATCAGTTTGACGGTGTTCAGGTCTGGTGCACCTGGAGGTGGAGCAACGTCGGTGCGGATTGCACGACGGCCGATCTCATTGGCGAGGAGTTCTTGGGTCGACTTGGACATTGCCCAGTCGAGGAAGACCTTACCGCCATCTGGGTTTGGCCCACCCTTGACGAGCGCGATACCATCTGGCGCCGCGACTGTGCCGTCAGCGAGAAGTACGACAGCCATTGGCGCGCCGCCATTGCGGTATTCGATGGCATTGTCTTCGAGGGTCAAGCCCATCGAGGTTTCGCCGTCAGCGATGAAACGTGGAACGGCACCCGAGCTATCGGTGAAGACGAAGTTCTTCGCCATTTCTGTGTACTTGGCCCAACCGTCATCACCGAAAACGGTGAGCGCGGTCTGAAGCTGCTGCACAGCCGAACCCGAGTTATCTGCGCGAGCAGATGCGATCTGGCCGTGCCACTTAGGATCGACCAGGTCAGCCCAGTTCTTAGGTGCGTCTTCGAGCGAGACCATGTCGGTATTCACGGCGAGGACATAAACAACCGCAGTGTACGGGGTCCAAGCATCGCTCCGAACGAACTCAGCGTTGAGCGCTGCGTGATCCTTAACCTGATAAGGCTCGAGCAAATCAGCATTTTCGGTCAGCAAGCTACCGGTCACCGACCAGATAACGTCTGCTGCTGGTGCGCCTGCTTCAGCGCGTGCGCGGCGGAAGATGTCGCCCGAACCGAGCTGAATAACTTCGGCCTTAAGGCCTGTGTCAGCCTCAAATACTGGCAGAAGGCGGTCCACGATGGATGACTTGTGCGCAGTGTACACGACAACCGAGCCTTCGGCTGCCATTGCGGGGCTCATTGCAGTCGTTGCTGCTAGTGCGAAGGCAAATCCGACCAATGTCCGTTTTGCAACACTCATTTGTTCCTCCTGTTCCCTTTTGATCAAACTTATGATCGTTTCTGATCATGGAGCGACATTGCACTTGTTGCAATACGAAAATTGTGTTTGCTTTCAACGCACAGAGAACGAGGGAAATGAGGGGCTGGAATGGCTTATTTGACAGTCACCGACGGGGTGAAGCAGTTCGTGGGCTTCCGCGCGCTCAATGGCGTTTCGATTTCAGTGGAGGAAGGGGAATTCTTCACGCTGCTGGGACCGTCTGGTTGCGGGAAAACCACCCTTCTGCGTGCCATCGCCGGATTTAACGATCTGACGTCGGGCAGCATCACATTGGCGGGCAAAGACCTGCGCGCGCAGCCCCCTCACCAGCGTGATATCGGCATGGTCTTCCAAGACTACGCCGTTTTTCCGCATTTGAGCGTGTTTGATAACGTCGCTTTTGGCCTCAAGCCCCGCAAGGTTCCTGCCGCAGAAATCAAAACCCGCGTCGCTGCGGCTCTCGACGCCGTGCATTTGGGCGCGCTAGCCGAACGCCTTCCGGCCGCCATGTCTGGCGGGCAGCAACAGCGCATCGGCCTCGCTCGCGCCATGGTCATCAATCCATGCCTTCTGCTTATGGATGAACCGCTTTCCAACCTCGACGCCAAGCTGCGTATCGAGTTGCGTGAAGAAATTCGTGACATTCAGAAGCGCGTCAATATCGCGACGATCTATGTTACGCACGACCAAGAAGAAGCGCTGGCGATCTCCGACCGCATTTGTGTGATGAGCGCGGGCCAGATCGAACAGATCGGCACCCCTCAGGAAATCTACGGAAATCCGCAGACCCTGTTCGTCGCGAACTTCGTCGGGACACTGAATACGTTCTCTGACTCGGCGGGGCTCACGCAGCTTCTCAGTCAGCTCAACCTTGTGGCCGCAAACGCAACAACTTGGGCCATCCGCCCAGAAAGCATGCGTCTTCTGGCAGCAGATGAGGCCGCCGGTTTAGGCGCTGTGGCTGTTGACGGCGAGATCGTCAAATACACCTACCTCGGCCGCGAAGCCCATATTCTCGTGAAGACACCCGCGGGCGAGATCACCGTTCAGCTCGGCGCCGCCGAACTGAAGCAAATCTACACTCCAGGCGATGCCGTCCGTATTCTTATTGCTCGCGAGCACCTTATGGCGTTCGACGCAGATAAGAAGCGCGTGGCACTGGGGGGCTGACCATGACAGCGCGTTTCGACTTTTGGAAAATCGTAAGTTTCGCGACGTGGGCGATCCTTGCGCTCTTGTTGATTATACCGGTCGGCTCGGTACTCATTTCGAGCTTCGTCGATCGTTCCGGCAACACCGGGCTCGCCAACTATTTGGCGTTCGTTATGGAGCCCCGCTATCAGCGGGCTTTCTTGAATACGCTCGTGGTGGGCTTTGGCGGACTCTTTGGCGCCATGTTGCTCGGCTCGATCATGGCCTTCTGCATCTCGCGCTTCCAGATTAAGGGCGGCAAGTTCGTCTCGCTCCTCGCGATCCTCGCCCTCGTGTCACCGCCCTTCATCGGCGCATACTCGTGGATTGTGTTGTTCGGCGCTGGCGGTGTCGTCCGCAGTTGGGCCCGCGAAATCGGGATCAACATGCCTCCAATCTATGGGCTGGGCGGCATTCTCATCGTCTTCGCGCTGAAGTTCTATCCCTTCGTCTACCTGATGGTTTCGGGCGCACTATCGAACGTCAACCGCTCGCTTGAAGAGGCAGCAGAAGGCCTTGGCCTGACCCCACTACAGCGTACATTCAAGATCTCGTTTCCGCTCGTTCTGCCAGCGCTCTCGGCAGGCGGTCTTCTGGCGCTCATCCAGTCTATCGCGGACTTCGGCACGCCACGTCTGCTCGGCCGTGGCTACAACGTGCTCGCCACCGAAGCCTATGCGCTTTACTCGGCTGAAGTTGGGTCCAACATGTCCATGGCGACCACCATTTCGGTGGTGCTGATCATGGTCTCTATGGCCTTTGTGATGATCCAGCGCTTCATGTCGCGCAAGAACGTCTACCACGGCAACATGATCAACAAGCCGATCAAAATCCAGCTCCGAGGCTGGCGCAATTGGTTGGCGCACTTCGCTGTCTATTTCATCGGCCTGTGCGGTGCCATGCCGGTGATCATTTCGGTCATTTACTCGCTGCGCAAGACCAACGGCCCTGTGTTTCAGGATGGTTTCGCGCTACAAAGCTATGAGCGCATCATCTTCAACCTCGGCGATGTCGTGCGCAATTCGCTCACCTTCTCCGCTATCGCCGTGGCCTTGATCGTTGTCGCTGGCACCATAATCGGCGTGCTCGTCGCTCGCCGCACCAGCATCAACACCTCCCTGCTCGATGGGGCGTTCATGATCCCCTATGTGATGCCGGGCATTGTTATCGGTATCGCCTATATTGCCGCGTTCAACACGGGCCCACTCGTCCTGACTGGCACGGCAGCCATCATCATCCTCTCGATCTTTATTCGTCGGCTGCCCTATACGGTGCGCACGACAAGTTCGGCACTGCGCCAAATCTCGCCCAGTCTTGAGGAAGCAGCGGTCTCACTGGGATACAGCCCATTCCAGGCATTCCTACGCGTAACCGTGCCGCTGATCGTTCCCGGCATCATCGCCGGTGCAATGCTCAGCTTTGTCACTGCGATCAACGAGCTATCGTCCTCGCTCGTGCTTTATGTCGGATCGACGATCACCATGCCGGTGCGCATTTACGTTCTCATTCTCGATGGTGACTTCGGGGTGGCGGCCGCTATGTCGACCATTCTGCTGTTGATCAGTGGCATTGCGGTCTACATCGCGTTCCGCCTGATGGGCAAAAATGAGCAGGCTCTGCTCTAGCCTCCCAAACCGCCATCTCGCCCAAAGCGAGATGGCCCTCTTCCCGATACGGACCACGAGAAGAAATCAACAGGATTTCGCGAACTCGCGAACTGATTACCCAATGAAGGCTTGACCCAAAGCCCACTCCGCTTTTAAGACACATCCATCAGCGGGACAGTGAAGTTTACGAATTTCATCCGACTGACCAGCAGCCACGCTGCCAGCCCTTTGGGCCTGCTGGGGAATAGTTCAATGGTAGAACAGCGGACTCTGACTCCGTCAATCTTGGTTCGAGTCCAGGTTCCCCAGCCATCTATTTCTTCAATGAAATCAATTACTTATGCTTCATCCGCAACTTGGCAGTCTTCCGCTGTGTTGCACATGTCACGTACAGCTAAGTCATTGTAAGTACAGTTGTCCGTCGTCAGATGCTTTGGCTCAGATCTGCGCCTTGATTAGCGGAGAGCACTGCTCGTCGTTCGGTTGATGTTATGCTGCAAGCCTATGGTGCATCAAGCGTCGATGCTGGATTGTTTTGCGCTTGATGTTTTCACGCCTTTTGATGATGGCAGGTGCTCTGCCGAAGTAGGCATCTGCGGGTGTCACATTGTCGAGGCTCTCGTGATAGCGCTTATGATTGTAGTGCTCAATGAAGGCCTCGATCTGGCTTTCGAGGTCACCCGGCAGGAAGTAGTTCTCTAGAAGGATCCGGTTTTTCAGCGTCTGGTGCCAGCGCTCGATCTTGCCCTGTGTCTGGGGATGAAGCGGAGCGCCTCGGACATGATCCATGTCATTGGCTGCGATATAGTCGGCTAGATCCTGGGCGATGTAGCTGGGGCCATTGTCACTCAGCAAGCGCGGCCGATGCTGCACACGCGCCTGATCGCAGCCTGAAACGGCCAACGCCATGTCCAGCGTCTCGGTGACGTCCTGAGCCCGCATGGTCGTGCACAGTTTCCATGCGATGATATAGCGGGAATAGTCATCCAGCACCGTGGAAAGATACATCCAACCCCAGCCGATGATCTTGAAATAGGTAAAGTCGGTCTGCCACATCTGGTTGGGACGGCTGGTCTTGGTGTGGAACTCATTGGCCGCCTTGATCACCACATAGGCGGGGCTGGTGATCAGG
>NZ_JABBDZ010000017.1:0-73539 GCF_012847305.1 Devosia sp. MC1541 | reverse complement strand
ACTTGCATGTGTTAAGCCTGCCGCCAGCGTTCGTTCTGAGCCAGGATCAAACTCTCAAGTTTAATCATGACTATTGTCGCTAGATGCACGTTTGCGTTTTGACGAGGACACACATCAAATTGCGCTAAAAAGCGCTAAAAGAGTGTACCTCTAGAAACGTGCACCCATCGAAGTCTTGTATAACTTCCACCGGAGTAAACCCCAGCTTCCGTTCGCAAGAACCTCGCCGTCCACGTTTCTCTTTCTTCAATCTTCACAATGTCAAAGAGCTGACCCATCGGCGCAAACCGGACACGTCATTTTGGAAGCATTACTTCCGGAGTTCTTAAAGACAAAGCTTTTGCGCCGTTACCGGCCAAACTGCCTGATCTTTCAGATTTCTTTGCCGCTAGAACTCAGTGCCGGAAGGCGCTGTGCTCTGCAGCGATGACCGGGTTATAGGGGCAGGCCGTTTTGCTGGCAACCCCCTCATGACAAAATCACGACAGTTTTACGTTTCGCAACAAGGGTCAATGTGCAGAACTCGACTGAGTTGCTAGAGTTTCTGCGCCTTAGCGCTATCCGCTCTCATTCTGTGAAATATCCCTAGGCCCTGTGGATTGTCGCAAGCATTCAAGAAACTGGGGTCACCTCTCCTGAGGCTAGGTCATAGTGAGCGCCGAGGACCGCTAGTTTCCCCTCCCGGTGCGCAGCGCCGATGACGACACTTCGGGTAATAAGGTTGGAGATAGTCATGCGGATGTTCTCATTGACCGCTTCGGCAAGAACGTCATCCGCGCCGGAGAGGAGCGCTTTATTGGCAGCAGGCACAATGTTGTCGATGAGCTTGGGAAGGAAGCCCGGCAGATCGGCATTGTCGCGGGCGACAGCGAGTGCCGCATCGACAGCTCCACACCTTGAGTGTCCAAGAACAACGATGAGACGCGTATTGAGTGACGCCACAGCGTATTCGAGGCTGGCGATTTCGTCCTCCCCAGCGAAATTGCCCGCCACGCGGGGGACAAAGAGATCGCCCGGCGCTTGGTCGAAGGCGAGTTCAGGCACAACACGCGAATCTGCGCAGGTCAGGACTGCAGCGTAGGGATGTTGGCCGAGCGCTAGTGTTGGACGCGCTGCTGCGAAATCGACATTGCGGCGGGTATTATCGAGGAACCGCTGATTGCCGAGCATCAACCTGTCCCAAGCTTCTTTTGGTGAGACGGCGATGGCGGGTGCCCCATGCGTATCAAGGGCAATGGCACTCTGCGGCGGGAGAGCTGTTGCTGCCGCTAAAGCAAGGCTGCCGATAAGCAGATGACGGCGGGAAAGCGAAACGCTTGAACATGTGTTGCACATTGTCGGGCTCCGAATAATGAAACCCAATATGGCGCACTAAAGCGCTTAGATCACTCTGATTTTCAGGCAGGCTAGCCGCGTGGAGCCGCTGCGCGGGACAGGCGATCATTGATCGCTTCGCCCAAGCCCGTGCTCGGGATAGGCGCCACAGCGATCAAGCTTGCGCCAGCTTTGTCGAGCTGATGGAGATAGGCAAAGAGATTGCGCGCCGCTTCTCGCAAATCGCCGCTTGGCGAGAGATTGAGCGCCGGACCATGGTGCGCGACAGCCGTACCGAACGCGAGATAGGCCTCACCCTCTTCAGGTGTTGCGTTAAGGCGGATCGCGGCATTGGGGGCATAATGGCTCAGGAGCATGCCGGGCGCGGAGATTTTCGCGCCCTTTTCCGCCAAAACAACAGTTTTCCCGATGAGGGCCTCTATCTCTTCGCGCGCGAGCGCACCGGCGCGGAGCTGCACGATGGTATCACCGTCTACGGTCACGATAGTGGACTCGACGCCCGATGTGCATGGCCCGCCGTCGAGAACCGCCACACGGCCGGCAAAGCCTTCGCTGACCTGCAGAGCCGTCGTCGGCGACAATTTTCCAGATGGATTGGCCGAAGGCGCGGCGAGTGGCCGGTCTGCGGCGCGGATTAAGGCGTTGGCGACCGGATGATCGGGCACACGAATGCCGACAGTATCAAGCCCTGCCGTGGTGACATCCGCCAGGCCGTGACCTTCAACCAAGGGCACAACGATAGTGAGTGGGCCCGGCCAAAAGGCCTGCGCCAGCTTGCGCGCCAATGGGCCAAAGACGCCGTAGCGTTCGGCCATCGCCAGATCGGCGCAGTGAACAATCAGCGGATTGAAGCGCGGACGGCCCTTGGTTTCATAGATCGAAAGTACCGCGTCGGCATTGGTCGCGTCAGCACCGAGCCCGTAAACGGTCTCTGTTGGAAAGGCGACAAGCTGCCCTGCGCGCAGGCTTTCGCCCGCCTGCCGGATGGTTTCGACATCTGGAACGTTCATGCTTGGGTGTTTGACAATAGGCACGCCTGCCGTCAAGACAAACCATCACCCTGATGTATACGGCGGAATAGGCTGGGCGTAGATTATGCGTGATCAGGCCAGTATCGGCATGGAGCTAATGTGACGACCCTTTTGGTCAGCCAGACAAATTACGAAGAGCATCTGACGCCCAAAGGGCATCCTGAATGCGCCGCTCGGCTGGTCGCCGTGGCTGAAGCCTTGTCTGCACCTGAGTTTGACGCTCTTGTCCGTCAAGACGCGCCTTATGGCGATCTCTTTCTGGCCGAACTCGTGCATGATGCCAATTATCTGCCGGCGCTCCGCGACGCGCGCCCTGCCGAAGGCATTCGCTCCCTAACCAGCGACACTGTGATTTCCGGCAACAGTCTGGACGTTGTGGCCACGGGCCTTGGCGGCGCACTGGCTGGTCTGCGTGGCGTTTTGCTCGGCGAAGTCGACAATGCTTTCTGCGCCATTCGCCCGCCCGGTCATCACGCTGAAATCGCGGACACCAGCGGTTTTTGCCTCGTCAACACTGCGGCCATTGCGGCACGGGAAGCCCAGCGCAAGTATGGCGCGGAACGTATCGCCATCGTCGATTTTGACGTTCATCATGGCAATGGCACCCAGGACATCTTTAAAGACGACCCGAGCGTCTTTTATGCGTCGAGCCATCAGATGCCGCTCTTTCCCGGCACGGGTCGGCCAGATGAACATGGGGTCGGCAATATCTTTAACGCTGCGCTCAAGCCCAAAACGGCTGGGGCGGAGATGCGCGCCGCCTATAATGAGATCATTCTGCCCGCGCTCGACAATTTCGCGCCTGATCTGATCATTCTCTCTGCCGGATTTGACGCGCATATTCTCGATCCGCTCGCCCAGTTGGAATGGATAGAGGATGATTTTCGCTGGGTAACGGGCAAGTTGATGGACATTGCCGAGCGCCGATGCGGCAATCGGATTGTGTCACTCCTCGAAGGTGGGTATGACCTCAAGGGACTTTCCGGTGGGGTCAGCACCCATGTTGCGACCCTACTCAACGGGTAAACAGGATCAGGATTTATCATGGCCGACACTGCACATGACGATGTGAAATCGCTGAGCTTTGAAGCTGCACTCGAGCAGCTCGAACAGATCGTGCAGAAGCTGGAAAGCGGACGCGCGCCTTTGGCTGAATCCATTGCCATTTATGAACGCGGCGAAGCGCTCAAAGCGCATTGCGAGACCCTGCTGAAGACAGCAGAAGCGCGGATCGAAAAGATCACTCTGTCGCGTGAAGGCAAGGCCGTGGGCACCGAACCGCTCGACGCAAATTGATTTTGGGCTGACCAGCCCTCCTTATTATACGGTCACGAGGTCATGCGAGTGCCGAGCACTGCGTGACCTTTTGGCTATCTGAAAGGCGAAACACATGTCCTCAAACAACTCCTTGCGCATTGTGCGCATCGCACTTTGGGTGCTGGTTGCCGTCGCGGCAATTGGAGCCACGGCTCTTTACGCCTTCCGCCCACCCCAGCAGACCATCGGGGAAGAAGGTCACACGTTTTCGCTCACCTCCTCGCGTGGTGGGGAGTTTACCGATCTTGATCTGATGGGTACGCCGAGCCTTGTCTTCTTTGGCTATACCCATTGCCCCGATGTTTGCCCGGTCACTCTGGCCGAGACAACCGCATGGCGGGCGCAGCTGGGCCTCACCCAAGACGATCTGCGTATCATCTTTGTTTCGGTTGATCCGGCGCGCGACACCGCTGAGATCGTCAAGGACTATGTCGAAGGCTTTGACCAAAGCGTTATTGGTCTGACCGGCACAGCTGAGGACACCGAGAGCATCAAGAAGGCCTTTGGTGCCTTCTCGGAAATCGTCGGTGAAGGCGAGTATTACACCGTCAACCACACCTCCCTGACCTATATCATCGACGATAAGGGTAAGTTTGTCTCGAGCATTTCTTACGGGGAAGATGCCGAGACAGCGAAGAACAAAATCCAGCGTGCGGTGAAGGTGTGAGCCGGATCCGGCTTGATCTTGCGCTTGAAGAGCGTGGCTTGATGCCAAGCCGCGCTCGTGCGCGCGATGCGATTTTGCGCGGCACAGTTTCCGTGAACGGCGCTCCAGCGAAAAAGCCCAACCAGATGGTGGGGACAGATGATGTTTTGGGCATCGATGACCCGGCAGCGAACTATGTTTCGCGCGCCTCGCTCAAACTGATTGCGGGGCTCGACGAAGGCAAAATTTCGCCGGAAGGCAAAATCTGTCTCGACGTCGGGTCCTCAACCGGCGGGTTCACCCAGGTTCTGGTCAAGCGCGGCGCGGCCAAAGTCTATGCGGTCGACGTTGGTCACGACCAACTTCATCCCCTGCTCCGCGCCGATGCGCGCGTTGTCAGCTTTGAGGGCACCAATGCCCGCGACCTCGATCGGGACCGCATCGTCGAGCCGATTGATCTCGTCGTTTCCGACGTCAGTTTTGTCTCGGTCACCAAAGTGCTCGAAGCGCCGTTGTCCCTCTGCGCTCCAAAAGCGAACGCCATCATCCTCTTCAAACCGCAGTTTGAAGTCGGGCGTGACTTTATCGGCAAGGGCGGGATCGTTAGCGACCTTGAGGCGTCCGACCGCGCCATGGGCGAAGTCATCGCCTTTGCCGAAGCGCAAAACTTCGCGCTTCAAACCAAAATTCTGTCACCGATTACGGGCGGCGACGGCAATCAGGAAACCGTTCTGGTGTTTTCGCGCGGCTAGGCTTTACTGTCGCCAGGCCTCAAACGGACCGCCTGCGATCAAGGCCCAATAAATTTTCCCAGAATTGGTCCGCGCCGTCGCCAGGCCGAACTCGACAAAGCGCGTCGACAGCAGCGTCTTGCGGTGACCGCTCGAATTGAGCCACCCCTGAATTGTGTCGGGAAGGGTTTTATATCCCTTGGCGAGATTTTCGCCGACAGCCAGCTGGTAACCTGCCTCTGTCACACGCTCGCGCAGCGTTACACCCAGATCGTGGCTCAGCGTATCCTTGCGCGCCATAAGCCGCGCTTGCGAACGCGCTGCCGCCTCAAGGGCTGAGCTATAAGTCCACTCCCCTGCCCCATTCGCCCGACGGACGGCGTTGATGGTGGCAACGATTTCCTCGCGCGACAGCCCCTCTGGCTGGCTCGACGCCTTGGCCGGAAGGGGCGGGATCGTGGTTGAACAGGCCGAGACGAGGCCCGCAGCGCCAAGAATAAGCACGGAACGGCGCGAAATAAGGGTCATGAACTAGGCCTGATCGTAAGCGCTGAGCAAGAGAGGCAAGACAGCAAGGTCCCCGTGAATAGCGTTTCCGGCCTGCAAATTCCAGCAGGCGGCAAGGCCCGAATGGACAGCCGCAAAGCCTAAGATGCGCTTACGGTTGAGCTGCAACTTTGCCGAAAACACATCCGCCATTTCGCTGATGCGCTTGGCGTTCGCTGCAACTTTGATGGCATTGTGCGGATTGCGGAAGGCATTGGCGACTTCATAATGCGGGTCGCCGTATAGCCCCTTGGGGTCAATCGCCAACCAGCCCCGATCAGAGCGCATAATATTGTCGTGGTGCAAATCGCCGTGCAGCGGCACTTCGCGGGTCGGCTTATCAAAGAGCTTGAGTGCCGTGCCTGCGCAGCGCGCATAAAGATCGCGCGCCGTATGGGGCCATTGCCGCACATCGGTTTCAAACAAGGCATCGAAATTTTGCCGGAGCGGCGCGAGCCCCTTCGGGAAATCCGCGCGTGGCATGTGCAGCTTCTGGACGGTCGAAGCAAAAGCCTCGGTGGCTTCCGCATCGCGCCCTGAACGAGACAGAATTCCGAGCGTGCCCCCGTCGAGCCATTCCATAAAGATGGCGTCTTCGTGGACGTCGAAAACCGTCACCGCGCCTTCACCGGAATAGTATTCCAAAAGGCTTGTGCCGCGCCCTTCTTGGTCGCGGACGTGGGGCTTGATGATTTTGAGGGCCGCCATATCGCGACCGTTCTGCTCGACCTTAAAAACCCAGCCGTTTTGGGTCTCGGCGACCAGCGCCGATTTCGTCAAAGACCAACGGATCATGGCTCGATTGAGCGCCGTTTCGAGAGGTGTCTGATTCATCATTACGCCATTAGAGCAGATGCCGATGCAGGATACGACGGGAATGGCGCGAAAAGCGGGCTGAAGTACGGCACGCCCTAGCGATTTGGCGGAGCCATGCCCCGCCAAATCATTTTCCTGTTTAGCGAATTTTATAGGCGTCCTTGGCAGCCTGATAGCTCAGGTGCTTGGCCAGATCTTCGGCGGTCGATTTGGTGATGCGATTTTCGCCGACCCAACGGCCTAGGAAACCGCAAACCTCACGCCGCCAAACGTCATGGCGCGCCGGGATCGACAACAAGGCGCGCGTATCATCGTTGAAGCCTGCCAAATTATAAAAGCCAGCGCTTTCCACCACCTGATCGAGATAACGGCGAATGCCCTGCGGACTGTCGTGGAACCACCAAGGTGGTCCAATCATCAGCGATGGCCAATAGCCTGCCATAGGCGCGAGTTCCCGCGCATAGGTGGTTTCATCCAGAACGAACATCAACAGACGGAGATTCTTTTCGTTGCCACAGCGCGACAACAGGGCCTTCAATCCACCAACATAATCGGTTGGCCCCGGGATGTCGGCACCAAGGTCGGTGCCGCGCTCGTCAAAGAGCAGCGGATCGGTATTGCGACGCGAACCCGCGTGAATCTGCATCACCATGCCGTCTTCGACCGAGAGCAGAGCCATTTCCGTCATCATCTGGGCGCGGAACAGTTCTGCGTCCTGCGCGTCGTGGCGCTTGGCCAGAATTTTGTCGAGCAGCGCCTGCTTTTCGACCAAGGGCAAATCGGCGGTATTGGCGGTTGGCACGCCATGGTCGGTCGCCACAGCACCATAGCGGCGGAAGTATTCACGCCGCGCCCGATGCGCATTGATCAGGCCATCCCAGCTCGTAATATTCTCGCCGGTGATCTCACCAAATTTTTGCAGGTTTTCGGCAATCGCTGCGCGGCTTGGATCGGTCACATCGTCTGGGCGATAGGTGGTGTGCACCTGCCCAATGAGACCCTGCGCCAACATCGACTGATGATGCACAAGCGGATCGAGTGCGAATTCGGTAGTCGCGATGACCTCTACCGAAAAGCGCTCGAGAATGGCGCGCGGACGCAGCTCTGGTGAGCCCAACTGGCCCTCGATCTGATCAAAGATCGCGTCGGCTGTCGCCCCGGACAATTCCTCGGTGATCCCGAAAACAGCATGTAGCGAGTGATCGACCCAGGTCTTGGACGGTGTGCCCGCGAACAAATAAAAGTTTTCCGCAAACAGCTTCCACGCCTTGCGCTGGTCGGTCTCGACCGGCTGGCCATCCTTGCGCGGAATACCAAGCGCGTCATAGCTGATGCCGCGGCTCTTGAGCATGCGCAACACATAATGGTCCGGCGTCAGAAAAAGAGCGGTCGGCGAAGCAAAGCGCTCGTTCTGGGCGAACCAGCTCGGGTCGGTGTGGCCGTGCGGGGAGACAATGGGCAGGTCTTTCACAGCCGGATAAAGGTCCCGGGCAATCGATTGCGCGGGCTCTGAGGCCGGAAAGAGACGATCGGGGTGCAGATGGGCTGGGTGTGTCATGAGGGCGTTTGTGCCACGTTCGCGCGGGCCAATCAACATCTGCCATACAAGATTACAGCACTCGGCATTTAAGTCGAATTAACCGCGTTCACCAGTTCTGGTTCGGAAGATAACCCGGTGCAGCTAAGCTCCCTTATCCGGGCGAGAACAGAGACAATCGCCAGCCCGCCAATTGCTCCATCCCAGGAGGAAAAGGTGTCACACAGTCCCGCTCCAACTTCGGCCACCACGCTGTCTGAAGCACGGCGCAATGCGCGCCACCGCGCGCGTGTCGACCGCATCTACATTATGTTGGCATCGGCGAGCTTAGCAGCCTTTGGTATCGTGGCCACGGCGAGCGCTTTACTCACGAACCTCCTATAAGCGCCGAGCACATGGCTGGTATGCGCTTGGAATTTTTCAAAGCGTACCTATCTTTCCAATCAAGAGAGCGACGACGACAGTTGCTGCTCTCGCAGTTCGGATCGGGTTGAGCAGAGCCTCGTGCGTTTCTCCTCCCTCCATGCGCGCGATGCGTTCCCCGCCGACACCAAAGCCCGGATGCTGGTTTCCCTCCCCAGCGTCCGGGCTTTTTTATGCGCGCGCATGAACCATCAAACAACGCCTCACGCCCTTGCAAGACTTAGGAAATTATTTCTAATAACAGCAATTAATTATGACTTTTATTTCCGCCGATTGCGCCACATCAGCGCCAACAAATCTGCAACACCACGTCAGTTCAAGAATATCAAATCCTCAATCGCAGACGTTCTTTCCGAAAAGTGAATAGTCTTTACAGTGCCTTGTGATAAATCTTTCTCGAATAATTGAATTCGAGAGAGGGCTTTGAGACTGACGAGAGAACTTTCATTGCGCAGTCTTCTGCGCGCAGAAACCAAAGACATTCATAGTCAACTCGACAGCATCACAGGAATATTTTCAAATACTGAGCAATATAGGCACTTTGCAACGGCCACCTACCGGTTTAGGCTCTCTTTAGAGTTTGCCCTAGACTCACTCGACATCTGGAGCCCGCAAAAGCTGGGCCCGTATCTTTGCGAAGATCTTGACGATTTAGGCGTTACGCGCCGCCCTTGTCCTCGCTCTTATTCCATTCGTTTAAACACCGCCGAACAAGTTGGAGCGCTTTACGTGCTGGAAGGCTCGTCCCTCGGGGCGCAGCTATTGCTGCGTCGTGCCATCGCCCTAGGTTTTGATGCCCAATTTGGAGCCCGTCACTTGGCGCAGCAAGTAAGCGAGCCTAGGCGTTGGCCTCACTTCGTCGCCCTTCTCGATAGCCTTCCTGAACACCTCCATCATCAGGCCATCGCCTCTGCCAAGCGTGTGTTCGAGCACGCGTTTGATATCTATAGGGACCCAGCCAATGACATCCATTGACAGGTCCGACGTGAATGCCTGTGATCTCGAGCCCATTCACATTCCCGGCTCGATCCAAGGCAATGGCGCGTTATTTATCGTTGAGCCGACCTCCGGCACGCTCGTTGGTTTCGCTGGCGCGCTCGATGAGCATGTTCTGGGCCAAAAGCTTGCCGATATCCTGGATCTAAATTGGGAGACCTTGAGAGATCAAACACCTGCGCAGGGCGTCCATATCAGCGCCCCAGTGGTTTTCTCTGGTCGCACCTACGACGTTCTCAGCTATCGCAGTGACGACCATTTGGTCGTCGAGCTTCTCTATAGCGAGGAAGCAAAGCCCATTGATGCGTCTTTCCTCGCACAATTCCACGCGCATGAGGCTCGGCTTGAACGGGCGGGAACGCTGGAAGACCTCGCCAATGAAGCCGCCCTCGCCTTTCACAGGCTCACCGGCTTTGACCGCGTTATGGTCTATCGCTTTGTCGAAGGTGATGCCGGAAAGGTCTTGGGCGAGTATCGCTCCCCCGGCTTCTCCAGCTTTATGAACCATCATTTTCCGGCAAGTGATATTCCCAAGCAGGCCCGGGCTCTCTACGTCAGGAACAAGGTACGGGTCATTGCCGATGTGCACTCCCAGCCCCAGCCGATTATCAGCGCCAGCTCCAAGCTCAAGTCTATCGACCTCTCGGATTCTGCCCTGCGCAGTGTGTCGCCTGTTCACATTCAATATTTGAAAAATATGGAGGTTGGCGCTTCAGCGTCCATGTCCATTATCAAGGATGGGCAATTGTGGGGGCTCATCGCATGTCACCACCAATTACCAAGAAACATAGCCCTGACCAGTCGCATGGCCAGCCAAGCGTTGGCAACGAGCCTGTCGCGGCTGTTGAAGGTGCGAGAAGAAGGCGAATTTTACCAGCAACGCATTCGCTTGCGTACGCAGGAAGATGCAATTCTCTCGCGCCTCGGCGATGAATGTCACCTCGGGCAATTCTTCGCCAAATCAGGCAGCTATCTGGCCACGCTCTTGGATGCCGATGGCTTTGCCGCTGTGCAAGGCGCAGAAGTTTATCAAGTCGGAGCCTCGCCGAGCGAAGCGAACATCCGCGAACTGGCGGAATTTGTTCGTGCGCCCGCTCTGGTCAAGCCAATCGCAACCCATCACCTCTCGGTGCTCGTGCCGTCCGCCGAGGCTTACAAAAACATTGCCAGCGGTCTCCTCGGCGTCACCATGCCCACTGAAGTGCCGACCATCCTCATATGGTTCCGGGCCGAACATCTGCAAACAGTGCAATGGGCGGGCAATCCGCACAAATCCAGCACGGGCGACCCCAGCACGCCTTTGACGCCGCGCGCCTCATTCGACGAATGGGCCGAGACCGTCAGTGGCCGCTCACGCCAATGGTCGCTTGCCGAAATTGAATCCGCGTCACGCGTCGCGCGTATGCTGCTCGATGCACGCAACAACAGCCGCATCCGCCAGTTAAATCGTGAGCTTACGGCGACGGTTCGGGAAAACGAAAACCTGATGCGGCAGAAGGATTTCCTCCTCAAAGAGGTCAACCATCGCGTGCAAAACAGCCTGTCCATCGTCGCGGCATTCTTGCGCATGCAGTCGCGCGGGACGAGCGATGAGGCACGCCGCGAATTGCAGCAAGCGGAGCGCCGTCTGATGGCGGTGTCGCTGGCGCACCGACGCCTCTATCAAGACGAAAGCGTCGAGACCATCGATCTCTCGCGCTATCTCGAGGAGCTGGTTCACGAGCTTTTCGACACACTGGACGGCCAGTGGCGCAAGACGCTGCAGCTCGATCTCGCCCCGGTGCTCATTCCCACAGACAAGGCCGTCACCCTTGGCCTGATGCTGAACGAGTTGATCACGAACTTGGCTAAATACGCCTATAACGGCGCGCCCGGCCCCGCCCATATTTCGCTGTCGCAACATCGCCAAACCATTCAGCTGACGGTTTCGGACAAAGGCAAGGGTATCGACGGCACCGTTTCAGGTACCGGATTTGGCCAGAAAATGGTTCAGGTGTTGATCCAACGCCTCGATGGAACCCTAAGCTTTGAGGACAATAACCCTGGCACGCGCGCTATCGTCCGTGTTCCGATAACCGGCGATAAGGATTGATCGGCCGAGGCGTTAGCACGATAGTGTGAGGGAACCTACGGTTAACCAAATTCATTGGGGTCATGGAAGGAAAACCATGCCCCAGTTTCGTATTGTCGATTTGCGCGCAGCGCAGAAGGAAACCGAACACAAGTTGGACGCACAGACGCCGGAGGCGGCGGCTGGCGAAGCCTTGGGAATGCACCTATTCCGTAGCGGCGCCAAGAGAGACCTCATCTGCCGCGTTTATTGGCAAAGCCCAGGCGGCACCAACATGGTCCGCCTCTACGGCAAGACCCTGCCCAGCCATTCCTGATTAATCCAATGATCGACGGTCGCCCGGCGACCGATGTTTCAATATGAAAAGGGCCGCCCCAAGGGCGGCCCTTTTACTGTCTCTGATCAAGGCTTCTTAGAGCCCCGAGAACCGCTGACGCAGTTCGTCCTCGTTCTGTGGGAAGCGGCCATCTGGGGTTGCCCGATCGACAGCTTCCGGAATGTTTTGCGCAAGGCGATTGAGCAACTCATCATAGTCGAGCCCGGTATCGCGCGACAGATTCATGAGGTTGTCCCGGCCAATGGCCTGCTCAACCTGATCCCGCGACAGTCCCTGTGTGGGCACGCCGGGTGTGATCCAAGAATCGGCCTGTTCGCGCTGACCTGAATTGCGGAAAGTATCGAGCAGATCATTTAATCCACCCATCAGTCCGCCCTGACCAGCGGCAGAGGAGTTTACACCTTGCCCTGATCCCGCGGTGCGATTGCCCACCTGGTCTCCAACTTGCCCCAGGATTTGGCCAAGTTTGTCTCGATGCTGAAAGCCTGCGACAGCTGCCATGCCTAGAAGCGCCAGAATAGACGGCATACCACGGTTTGACATGATGAAACTCCTCTTAGTGTTTGATTAGGCCCGACGACCCGCGATGGCACCCCAGACGAAAAGGATGATGATCGCACCAACGATCGCGCCGATCAGCCCTGCACCTTCACCGGCGGAGTACCAACCGACAGCTTGACCGAGATAGGACGCCACGAAAGCGCCGATAATCCCGAGAATGGTGGTAAGGATGAAGCCCGAAGGCTCATTGCGGCCCGGAAAGATGAACTTAGCGATCACGCCGGCGATAAAGCCAATGATGATAGTCCAGAGAATACCCATTTTTAGCCCTCATGTTAACGACTAGGGAGAAACGGGCCTCTAGCGACTTCGTTGCGCATGAGCGTGCATTTGCCGTTCACATTTCACCTTCAGAGCCACGCGAGGGCCTCAAGACCGGGGTAATGGCCATAAAAAAAAGCGCCCGCCGAAAAGGCGGACGCATCACTTCGCAAGGGATAAAAATTTAGAGAAGCGCAGCGCGCACGTCGTCGATGATCACACCGAAACTGATCGGGCCGACCGACTGGTTCCAGGGTTCAATATTCACTTCGTAGACATGCCCTGCCGCAACGGCTGGGAGACGCTTCCAAAGGTCCATCTCTTCAATCGAGGACATTTTGTTCTCGTCTTCGACCATTAGGAAAATATGGTCGGCCGTGAGCTGGGTGAGGTTTTCAAGCGAGACCTCGGCATGGTCATCCGCCATTGGAACGCTCTCATGCGCCGTCAAACCCAAGTCTTGATAGAGCACTGGGCCAGACCGACGGGCGCCGCCATAAACGCGAATGTCCTTTTCGCGCACGCGCAGTAGCAAAATGGTCTGCTCGCCCAGCGCGGCCTGCAGTTCGGTCTTAGCTGCAGCGGCCTTGGCTTCGTAAGCCTCTAGCGTTGCCTTAACCGCGTCCGCCTGGCCAAGCGCATCCCCGAGCCCGACATACCATTCACGCCAATCTGCTTCCGGTTCATCCAGCAGAATAGTCGGTGCTATGCCGGTGAGCCGCTCGTAATTGCTCTCCTGCTGCTTGGCTTGCGCTAAAATCAGATCGGGATTGAGGTTGAGCACGCGCTCAAAGTCGGGCTCGGAATGGTTTCCCACGGTCTCAGTGGCCGCTAGGCCGTCGACCAGTTGCGATGGCATGCCGGAGGGGCGATCAACCGAACCAATCGGAGCCAGGCCCATGGAGATCAACGCTTCAGCAAAGACATTGTGCAAGGTGACAATGCGCTCTGGGGCGACGGGAATAGTGGTCTCGCCTTTCGCGTGCTGAACGACACGTTCGGCATCGGTTGCACTGACCACCTGAGCCACTTGCGCCAAAGCCGGCGTCGAGAGGGCAAAGCCAGACAGCAGTCCCGCTACAGACAAACACAACACCCGGTATGACAATCTCACTTCAGCCTCCAGCCCAAATAACATGACAGTGAATGTCACGTTATTGAGCTAGGCACAATAGGGCTGCAGCTTAGGGTCCGTTGTGTGTCCGGACTTAAGTTTCTGCGTCGAAATCGGGGAGAGGTTCGTCATCCTTTGCCGGGATGACATAGGCGCCCGAAAGCCAGCGGTTGAGATCTACGTCCGCGCAGCGACGCGAGCAAAAGGGCTTAAATTTTTCTGCGGCCGGGGCCCGACCGCAGATAGGGCACAGTGCTTCAGCTTTCTCGGCCATTAGACGCCAGAAACGCTGGATTGGTTGAGCCAGTTAAAATGCACGGGATAGCCATCGCCAGCCAAAAGCTGCGTGGTTTCGTGCAAGGGCAGGCCCACGACGGCTGAGTAGGAGCCGACGAGTTTAACGACGAAAGACCCGGCAATGCCCTGAATAGCATAGCCCCCTGCCTTGCCCCGCCATTCGGCGCTGGCAAGATAGGCTTCCATCTCTTTATTGGAGAGACGCTTGAAGCGAATGCGTGTCTCAACCAGACGCTGACGTTTCGCCCCTGATGGGGTGAGCAGCGTGATGCCGGTGTAAACACGGTGGGCGCGCCCCGAAAGCAGCCGCAGGCATTCTGCAGCTTCTTCCATTGTTTCTGCCTTTGGCAGAATGCGCCGCCCCACAGCAACCACTGTATCCGCGCCCAGCACCAGGCCGGTGTCGCCATATCCGGCGATACGAGCCTTGTGCTGTGCGGTGATCGCTTTCAGGTCTGCCAGACGTTGTGCGAGCTTTCGCGGCAACTCCCCCTTCTCAGGGGTTTCGTCGACATGGGCTGGCACCAGATGTTCCGGCTCGATGCCGACCTGGTTGAGCAATGCCAAACGACGAGGCGATGCGGACGCCAGAATGAGTTCCGGACGACTGGCCACGGTTTGCCTTACTTAAAGCGATAGGTGATACGACCCTTGGTCAGGTCGTAAGGCGTCATTTCGCAAAGAACCTTGTCGCCTGCGAGAACGCGAATACGGTTCTTACGCATACGGCCAGCAGTATGAGCGATGATTTCATGCTCATTCTCTAGCTTCACGCGGAACGTCGCGTTGGGTAGCAATTCGGTGACCACGCCCGGAAACTCGAGCACTTCTTCCTTGGCCATACTTTCTCCTGAGAAGGCCCCCGCTGCCACACATTGGCGCGTCAGGGCCACAAATTTGGGCGGAACCTACTTCAATTCAATTGTTTTGTGAACCACCGGAAACCAAAGGTTCCAAGCGTTCGCGAACACGACGTCGCAATTGATCGCGCAAACCTCGATAGGCATCCAAAACGAGAGCGCGACTTCCCTCTACAAGGGAGGGGTCTTCCACCTGCCAGTGCTCCACCGCTTTTGCTTCAAGGCCCTTGCGAGCCACAGCATCGGGGGCGTCATCAGACAGTGTGATAACAAGATCGAACTTGTTGGCAACCAGTTCGTCCAGAATATGGGGCGTATGAACGCTCATATCAATACCAACGTCCTCCATGACCTCATGGACGAATTGGTCGGCCTTACCACCGTTAACCCCCACAGAACGGGCAATTATTCGGCCTGGGAAGGCTTGGCGCGCAAGCGCTGCAGCGATCGGCGAGCGCACCGAATTCATTGAGCAGACAAACAGCACTGTGGGCAGTTCGCTGGTCGCTTCGTCAATGCGGGAGGCATAGGGTTGCACGGCGCAAATCAGCGTAAACAGGCGGCGCGCGGTGTTGAGATCGATGATGATCTTATTGTCGAGCCGCGTCCTTAAGAGCTCTGCTGCCTCGTTGTGCAGACCGCGCCGCGCCATATCGACGGTCTCGATCTGGAACGGTTGCGCCGAACGAATGGCCTCATAATAGGCTTCGCGGATGCGAAAATAGTCGCGGATAAGTCTGCGAAACGGCGTCAACGAGAGATAATGGGCAGCAATGGGCTTAAAATTCTCTGGGTCGCGGACGTCTAAAACGATCGAATTGCCGATAATCGACACGTGCAGAGCATAAGGTCCTTCCGCCGAAACGCGTGCGGGCCGGAAGGTGTTGTCCTCAAGCAGATCATAAATGGCAATGCGCCACTCATGCACCTCGTCAGGATTGATCGAGGTGATGGTGTTAGGGTCGAGCGTGACGGTGACCAGACGATTGGTGTCCTTGGTCACCGGCTCTGTGCCCATGCTTATGCTCAACGGTTCAACCGTATAGAAATCGAGCGACCATGCCCCGCGAGGCCTTCGACCTCGGCAATGGTCACTGCGGCCTCAGACAATGCCGACAGCGATGAGGGCGTGCAGCCCAAAATCGAGGTGCGTTTCACAAAGTCCAGCACACCGAGCCCCGAGGCGAAGCGCGCCGTACGAGCTGTTGGCAAAACGTGATTCGAGCCACCAACATAGTCACCGATAGCTTCTGGCGTGTGATGGCCCATGAAGATCGCGCCGGCGTGGCGAATCTTGGCCACCAGCGCCTCAGGCTCATTGACCGCCATCTCCACGTGTTCAGAGGCAATGCGATTGCCCAACTCAATGGCAGTGTCCAGATCCGGCACGGTGATGACCACGCCAAACTCTTCCCAGCCTTCGCCCGCAATCGCGGACTTCGGCAGAATAGCGATCTGGCGCAAAACTTCAGCTTCGACCGCATCAGCCAGCGCTGCATCGGTCGTGACCAGAATGGACTGTGCACCACCACCATGTTCAGCCTGCGCGATCAAATCGGCAGCAACCCAAGCTGGGTTCGCTGAACTGTCTGCGATGACGAGCACTTCGGATGGTCCGGCGATCATGTCGATGCCGACTTGGCCAAAAACCTGGCGCTTGGCTGCCGCCACAAAGGCATTGCCCGGGCCGACCACCTTGTCGACACGCGCGATGGTGTCGGTGCCGTAGGCGAGCGCGGCAACAGCCTGCGCCCCACCAACTCGGTAGATCTCTGTCACGCCCGCAATTTGCGCAGCACAGAGCACCGCTGGGTTCACTTCGCCATTTGGCGTTGGCACGACCATGGCGATGCGTTCAACGCCCGCAACCTTGGCCGGAACAGCATTCATCAAAACAGAGGATGGATAAGAGGCCAGACCACCCGGAACATAAATGCCAACAGCGTCCACCGCAGTCCAACGACTGCCCAATGTCACCCCAAGATCATCGGTATAGAGATGATCGACCGGCTTTTGCTTTTCGTGGTGCGACTTGATGCGGTCATGCGCGGTCTGCAGGGCCGCACGCACATTTTCCGGAACCTGCGCTGACGCGGTAGCAATTTCCTCAGCGGTAAAGCGCAGCGTTTGCGCTGTCACATTGGCGCGATCAAACTTATTGGTCAGCTCAACAACCGCAGCGTCACCACGGTCGCGCACATCAGCGATGATGGAGGCGACGATATCGTTGACGTCTTGGCTGGCTTCACGCTTGCCCGACAGGAGCGCCACAAATTGGGCTTCAAAATCGGACGCGGCGCTGTCGAGGCGAACGGGCATAGTGAACTTTCGTTAGTCTAGGGAGTGGGCCGGGCGCGCAGTCGCTGCCCAGGCGGCACCAAGATCGGCCAAGCGCGCTTCAAGGCAATCGACCGTCAGGCGCACAGTGCCACCACCGGCAAAGCGCAGCTCAACGATGCCCGCAGGCGCATTTTGCTCTTCGAAGGTAACGGCCAGCAAGGACACCACGCCTTCAGGCGAGGCCGGATCAAAGCCCGCAAATGCAGTGTTGGTCACGTGCTCGAAATGCATCCCCGTGCGCTTGCGCAGGCCTTTGCTCCGCGGTTGATCGGCGGTCCAATCAAAACGGTTCATCAGCAGGGCGAAACGCTTATCGCCCTTGGCATAGCCCATGTCAGAAACGCGAATAACGGCGTCCTGCACATGTGCGGAAACAACTTCGAGGTCTTCGCTATCGAGCGCGAGCAGCTTGAGGTCGGTCATGGGGCGGCCTTGTTCTTTGTCGGTAAAGCCCATTTGGTCGTGACAGGACCGATCTACAAGGTTGGCGGGCCAAGAGCAATCGCATGCACGCCAGTTGAAATGCATGGGCGCTGTGCAAATGCGCATTTTTGGAGCAAAAAAGCGCACAGCTTTTGATTTGCTAAATTTGGACCGAACATGCTGACCCGTCGTCTTTTTCTCACCACCAGCTTGGCGTCGCTCACCGCCTTCGGCCTGCTCCCCGCCAAAGCGGAAGTGTTTTTCGTTGAGCCCAGCGCGGTTTCTGCAGATCAATGGGCGGTATTGAAAAAGCTTCTCGGCGATCAGCTGGTTTCCCCAACCGACTCAGCCTTTGCCAATGCGGCCCTGCCCAATAATCTTCGTTTCGAAGCGGTCAGGCCCCAAGCCGTCGCCTATTGCCGAACGGCTCAAATGGTGGCGGAGGTCGTTCTGTGGTGTCGCGACAATGCGGTGCCCTTCGCAATCCGAGGGGGCGGCCATTCCTACGCTGGCTACTCCACCAGTGCCGGCCTCATTATCGACATGGCCGATATGGGCGATATTGCTTTTGACCCACCAAGCGGGGTCGCCACCATTGGTGCGGGCGCGATCAATTCTGCCATTTACGCTGCGTTGGATGAAGCGGGGCGCACCATCACCCACGGCCGCTGCCCCACTGTCGGTGTTTCCGGTTTCCTGCTCGGCGGCGGCATTGGTTTCAACATGCGCCGCTTCGGCATCGGGTGTGATCATGTTGTGGGCGCTGAAATCGTCACCTCCGACGGCAAAGTTCTACAACTCTCTCAAACCGAGAACGCCGATTTGTTCTGGGCTGTGCGCGGCGGCGCAGGCGGCAATTTTGGCGTGATGACCAAGTGGCAGCTACAGACCCACCCCGCCGATGAAAGCTTGACGGTCTTCCGCATGGTCTGGCGCGACAATGTTCTGGACGTCGCCACCAAGCTCTTCGAGACGCTCGATGCGGCCCCAACAACCATCGGCACGCGCGTCTCGCTGGGCGCGTTGAACCAAACTATGGCTAACCGTGGCCGACAAGTGCCTTTGACGCTCCTCGGGCAGTTTGCAGGGCCTAAGGAGGCCTTCCTGGAGCTGATGCAGCCCGTGCTTGAGATCGGCACACCCGATTTCGAGGCTGTCGAGGAAAACGCCTATTGGGCGGCCCAAGATTTTCTCGCCGAAGAAGGTGAACCCGCCTACTACCGCGAGCGCTCGACCTTCCACCAGAGCTCACCCGACCGGGCGTTTCTGGCGAGCGCCATTGAGAAAATGGCCAACTGGCCCGGCACCGGTTCCTCGGGCAATCTGGTCTTTTTCCAGACGGGCGGCCAAGTGAACACTGTTCGCAGCGACGCGACGGCCTTTGTTCATCGAACCAGCCACTGGCTCAGCACAGCAAATCTGAGCTGGTCGGAAGATGACGCCACAAAGCCTGCGATTGTCGATGCCGCCTGCGCTTGGCAGGACGACCTCTATAGCGTGGTCACAAGCGCTGACACCAAGGGCGCGTTCCAGAATTTTCCTGACCCAAGCCTATCCGATTGGCGGACCCGCTATTACGGCGAAAACCTGCCACGCCTTGAAGCCATCAAAACCGCGACTGATCCCGAAAAACTCTTCCGCTTCGAGCAGTCGCTGTAGGCATGCCCAACGCTATACCCATCCCCTCCTCGATCACCGGGAAAAGCCCCATCATGCGGTAGCGGAGAGATAGGCCCAAACAAAAAGCCCCGAACGAAGGTCCGGGGCTTTTCAATAATGAGCGAAGCGCGTCGCGCCTTAGCCAGCCAGACGCTCGATCTCTGCGCCGCAACGGCTGAGCTTGTCTTCAAGACGCTCAAACCCACGGTCGAGGTGGTAAATACGGTTCACAACCGTTTCACCCTTCGCCGCCAGACCAGCGATGACCAGCGACACCGAAGCGCGCAGATCAGTTGCCATCACCTGTGCGCCCTTAAGCTGGGGCTTGCCGGTGATCGTTGCGACCTGACCATTGACCGAGATATCAGCGCCAAAGCGCACGAGTTCTGCCACATGCATGTAGCGGTTCTCGAAAATGGTTTCGCGGATTTCGCTGACGCCATTGCTCATGGTCATGAGCGCCATGAACTGCGCCTGCAAATCGGTGGGGAAGCCTGGGAATGGCTCCGTTTCGACATGCACTGGCAAGATCGGCGAGCCATTGCGGCGCACACGAATGCCATTGCTTTCAGTAATCAGCTCAACCCCGGTCTGACCCAGAATGGTCAGTGCCGACTGCAAATGATCGGCGCGTGCGCCACGCAGCAGCACATCGCCACCGGTCATTGCGGCCGCCATGGCAAAAGTGCCGGTTTCGATACGGTCCGGAATCACTTCCACGGTTGCACCATGCAGACGCTCAACGCCTTCAATGGTCAGCGTGCGTGTGCCAATGCCCGAAATCTTAGCGCCCATGGCAACCAAGCATTCGGCGACATTGGTGATTTCCGGTTCTTGCGCCGCGTTCTCAATAACAGTCGTGCCCTTTGCCAGGGTCGCCGCCATCAGAATCGTGTGCGTCGCACCGACCGACACCTTGGGGAAATTGACAGTTGCGCCGACCAAGCCACCGGCTGGTGCGCGGGCAACAACATAACCCTCGTCAATCTCGATCGAGGCACCCAGCGCGCGCAGACCTGTCAGGAACAGATCGACAGGACGGGTACCGATAGCGCAACCGCCCGGCAGGGAAACACGCGCTTCGTGGCAACGGGCCAGCAGCGGGCCAATAACCCAGAAGCTGGCGCGCATCTTGGAGACAAGATCATAGGGAGCGGTTGTGTCGACGATATCAGCGGCATGGAAGGTCATACGCTGACCCACGCCTTCTTCTTCGCCGCGACGACGACCGTGAACGGCGATATCAACGCCGTGATTTTCTAGGATGCGTTCAAGCTGCTTAACGTCCGCAAGGCGCGGGACGTTGTGGAGAACCAAAGGTTCATCGCTCAGCAACGACGCAATCATCAGTGGCAGTGCAGCGTTCTTCGCGCCCGAGATCGGGATTTCGCCCCGAAGCTCATTGCCGCCGACCAAACGAATACGATCCATAAAGAGAAGTCCTCAGAAATGGCCTTAAGGGCCTGCTACCTGAAAGGGAGGTAGGCGAGGTCTTCGTTGCCGCGTAGGCTAGACCAGCCGCACTCTGGAAAGGGTGACGTGTTAAAATCGCCCGAAAATGGTTTACGGAGTCTTGTCCGGCACCGTTTTCGACACCTCAAATTCTGGCCCCGCCTCGCGTCCAGAGACACGAGCGCGAGCCTGCTCTTTGCGGCGCTTGAGATTCTCACGCAGCTTTGCGGCTAATCTTTGCTCACGCATCAGTGCTTGCTCGGTTTTTCCCACAGTTCAGGCCTTCGATTCCAACGGTGGTGTTAATAGAGGCTTTTTGCGCTTGCGTCGACCAAATCGCTATGGCAAATGAGCCCTCGTCGCCGCAAGGAACACCAAGCCTTAGCGGAAATGCTGCCGTAGCTCAGTGGTAGAGCACTCCCTTGGTAAGGGAGAGGCCGCGAGTTCAATCCTCGCCGGCAGCACCATTCCCCAGAAGAGGTTCTGTATAGTCCTCCTTTGCGAGCGCAAACCATGCTGCCGTAGCTCAGTGGTAGAGCACTCCCTTGGTAAGGGAGAGGCCGCGAGTTCAATCCTCGCCGGCAGCACCATTTCTCCTCCCAATAAGACACGATCTTTTTAGACCGATCAGTCGTTTGACGTCGGCTTACAGTCTTTGGGAAAAAGTTGCGGCTCGCCCGACTAACGGTTCAGCGCCGCAAAATGCGCGCGATTGGTCGCTCCAGATTTTTGCAGAATACGGCGCACGTGCACTTTCACCGTCGATGGTTCGATGCCCAAACGGTCGGCAATAATCTTGTCCGACTTGCCTTCAGCGAGCAGCAGCGCCACTTCCCCTTCCCGCTCAGACAAAACCTGTTCCGCAGGCGCCACCAACAGTTCTGGCGGGACAAAGCGTTCGCCATCCAAAATCAGCCGCAGCGCATGAATCAGTGTTTTGGGCGTCAGGTTTTTCGGGATCCAGCCGCGCGCGCCCTTATCGAGCGCTGATTTGACCAGAACGTTGTCCGTGTGCCCCGACAAAATCGCTACGGGCAAATCTGGATAGAGTTCGCGCAATTGCGCGACGGCTCTAATCCCATCCGTATCAGGCATGGAATAGTCCAGCAGAACCAGATCCGGCAGGGCTTCAGTCTTGAGCAATCCCAGCAACTGCGCGACGCTCGTCACCGCCTTCACCACGCAATCAGGATCACTTGCCTGCAAGAGATAATGAAGCGCTGAACCAAACATGGCGTGGTCGTCTGCAATCAGAATGCGCATTATTTTGTTCACTCAATGCTAATTATAAAGCTATATATGAATTTTTACGTTCCGCACCAGAATGATAGCAAAAAAATATGTAGGGCAAATCGGTCAACTCGCCATTTTAGTTGTGGCGTGGCTGGCCGCTTATAAGCTCGCCGCGATGGCCGAGGTCTTTAAGCCCTTCTCCAGCTTGTGGTTTTTACCTGCGGGCGTCAGCCTTTCCATATTCTTGGCCGCGCCCGGCTGGCTCAAACTTTCGCCACTAATCGCCAACCTTGCACTCGCCGTTCCAGGGTTGGATAGTTTTTTCAACGTCGGCGACAATGCGGCTCGCGACCAAATACTGCACGCCATACGTCACTGCGGCATCTATTTTACTGCCGCTGTCGTGCTCAAAAAGCTCCTCGGCCCCAATATGGCTGTGCCGAATATGCGCGCCACCACCACATATATTGTGGTGATCACCATTGCTGCTGCCCTCTCGGCATTTAGTGGCGTTTCGCTGCACGCCCTCTTGGACAATATCTCATGGGACATTGCACTGGACATCATTGCGCACTGGGCCATTGGTGATGCTGTCGCGACCCTTGTGCTGCCGCCCCTGCTCGTCCCCGTTCTCAGCGCCGTATTAGGCGTCAAACCGCTCCCGCCCCATTGGCCTTCACTATCCGATTGGCTTAGGGAACTCGGCATTATTGCCCTAGCGATGGGCGTTGCGTTTGGGGCTATGGTGATTGACCCCGCCTTGGGCAGTCTTTGGTACATCACCCTGCTGCCCCCGATTTTCGCCGGTGTGCGCAAGGGCATTATGCAAGCTGCGATCAGCGCCTTTCTCATCGCCTCGTTGACGCCGATCGTTGCCAAGCTGTCCTATTTCAGCAGCGAGCCTTTGGCGCTTTCCGTGCTGCTGGCGATAACGGCCACGGCCTCATTACTGGTCGGGACAGCTGTCTCCATGCAGCGCCAAACACTCGAGCAATTGGACGCGCAAAACCAAGAGCTTGAGGAAAGTGTTCTCGCGCGCACTTCTGAACTCGCTGAGGCCTACGAGTTTGAACGCCACTTGGTCCGGTCGCTCGGGCACGATTTGCGCCAACCGCTACAGACCATAACCATGCTGGTCGAAGGCATGGCGATGCGCAAATCTGAAGACGAACCTGTCCTCAATGCGCTTCGTCAAATCAGCGCAACCATGAGCAATTTTCTTGATGGTGTCCTCAACTACGCCCTCACGGACCCGGGAACCGTAAAGCCCCGCAACACAGCCCTTCGGGCCTGCGCGGTCCTTGCTGCGCTCGAAACCATCTATCTCCCCATCGCTGAAAAGCGCGGGGTCAGGCTGCATGTGCAACGCGCCGATGCGGAGTTTCAAAGTGATGAGGTGCTTCTGCGCCAGGCCCTCTCGAACGATCTCGATAATGCCATTCGCCTCAGTGCGCCGAACAGCACGGTCTCGCTGCGACACGAGATGCGCGACGGACAGCACGCCTTCATCGTCGCCGATGAAATCGCTGTCGAATACGCCCATCCTCCCGGAACCGCAGGCTTTGGCTACGGCATCATCGCCCGGGTATGCAAAGTCCTCAACGCGACACGGATTAAAGAGAAAAACATCCGCGGGATCTTGCTGCCCGCTAACCCATAGTGAGTTTCCAGCGGTTTCTGGAACGGACCTTGGAGTGCTGCGTTGATTTCGTGATGGGCTGAGCATGGGGCGACCCGGCATGCGCTTGCCTATCGGTACCGCAGCTCTGTTCCCTCGAGGTCCATGCCCCAGCCGACAGACTACGACCTGTCCTATTGCGGCCCCGCGCCCACACTCGCCGATCTGGCGACCCGCTGGGACTTTGAGCCGTTACTTCTCACCGCCCTCGCCCTTGTCGCCCTCGCGGGCTGGCATTTTCTTAAGCATCAGCCTCGCGCGCAAATGAGGGCCTTCTGGGGTGCGTGGTCGGTCGCGGCTCTACTCTTTATCTCCCCGCTGTGTGCACTCACCGTGGCCCTCGTCTCGGCCCGTGTTAGCCACCACATCCTCCTCACCATGCTCGTTGCGCCCATGCTGGCCTTAGCTCTGCCAATACGGCTGGGGCAGGCCATACCAGCTCTCGCAACACTCATCCTCGCCACCATCACACTCTGGTTCTGGCATTGGCCTGATCTTTACACTGCGGCATTCGCCCACCCGGCCGTCTACTGGGCCATGCAGGCGACCTTTCTGGGCAGTTATACTGCGCTCTGGCTCGTGCTTTTACGCAGCCCAAACATTTTCGCCGCAGGCCTCACCGCCTTGGCCGCCGCCATTCAAATGGGGTTTTTGGGTGCTCTTTTGGTCTTCGCGCCAACCCCACTCTACGCACCGCATTTGGCAACGAGCTTTGCCTTCGGCTTAACGCCGCTCGAGGATCAGCAACTAGCGGGGCTCATCATGTGGGTTCCAGCCAATCTACCGCTCCTAGGCGTTGCCGTTTGGCGGCTTGTGGCACTCCTCGCCCCCGCCACCCAGCACGGGCGCGCCGATGGGCAGTGATCTCCTGCTCATCTGGCTCAAGTTCGCCCATGTCGGCTCCATTGCCCTATGGTCCGCCGGGCTCATCTGCCTGCCCGTGCTTTATGCGCAACGCAAAGCCCTCGTCGACGAGCCGCTCCACCGCCTCCACAACTTCACGCGCCTTTTCTATATCGCGCTGGTTTCGCCAGCCGCCTTCGTCGCCATAGGTTCGGGCACGGCGCTGATCATCCTTCAGGGGACCTATGAAAATTGGTTCTCGGCCAAACTTTTTGCCGTTTCCATCATGACCGGCATCCACATTTTCACCGGTCTCACCATTCTCAAGCTTTTCGAGCCGAATAAATCCTATCCTCTTTGGCGCATGGTTTTCGTCATCACCCTGACGGTGATCGTCATCCTCGCCATTCTCACCCTTGTTCTGGGCAAGCCGCGCCTTGAGTGGCCCGAATTTTTCATCACCCACTTCAGCCCCGGCAAGCTTCGTGAAATCGCCTCAGACCTCACTGGCGGGTGGAAATGACGGTGCCGATGCCATGATCAAACACCAGCTTGCCCCCGTGCCACCCGGCAAAACCCGCAGCCATGGCGCTGAGCAGCGACAGCATCAGTCCGCCGGGCAAAACCGTCTCGGGGTTGGTGATGCGCAGCCCGGCATTGGCGGCGACAATGGCCAGCATGACCATGGCGGCGATGGCGTGGTTCCAGCTGGCAACACGCACCCGAATGCCCGGCACGGCCAGCAATTCGAGCGTGCCAACGATTGCCGCGAGCACACCGAAAACAAAGGCCGCACCCGCCGCCCACATGCCAACTTCCAGCCAAAACGGATTGGCCGACCACCAGTAGAAAATATCGACGCCCAGCGTTGCCATGACGAAGGCGATAGGGAAATGCACCAGCATGGCGTGGATGGGGTGTCCCGCCACCGCAATGGCCGAACTAATGTCCTTGTCAGCCACTTGGCGAATTTGCGGATTGGGATGATCCGAATGGGCCTCGGGGGGCGCTTCTTCGCGCTCGATTTCCCGCTCTTCCGCCTGCCGCGTGTTCTCGCCCATCACGTCCCCTCCAAACTCGTTGCTCTTGGAGCAACGTCGCTGGTGCTAGCCGGTTGCACAGGCGAGCTCTCTACCCTCGACCCTGCAGGTCCGCGCGCCGAAAATCTGGCAGCGCTGTGGTGGGTGATGTTCTATGGCGCAGCCATACTCTTTGTTTTGGTTTTAGCGCTCTTTGCGCTGGTCTATCTGCGGCCCCATTGGGCGCAAAAGATTAGCCCACGCCAATGGATCATCGGTGGCGGTCTCATTCTGCCTATTCCGGTCCTGACAGTCCTCACCGGCACGGCGCTTTTTCTCGGCGAGCAATTGCTGCCAAAAGGCGATGCGCCCCTCGTCATTGGCGTCGAGGCGCAGCAATGGGCTTGGACAATATCCTATCCCGCAGCCCCCAATATGCCCGAGAGCTCGACCCTCCACATTCCTTCCGGCGTGCCCGTTGATTTGGAGATCACCTCAAGGGACGTGATCCACAGTTTCTGGATCCCCCGCCTCGGCGGCAAGATCGACGCTATTCCCGGCAAGACCAATCGCTTCCGCATCGAGGCCAGCAAGCCCGGCGTCTATTGGGGCACCTGCGCCGAATATTGCGGCATCGGTCATGACACCATGCAAATGCGCGTCGAGGCCCACACGCCCGAAGACTTCGCCGAACTGATGGAGACTGCGCCATGAGCGATCAGCCCCTATCGCCCATTGCCCTACACAAAGCACTTGATCGCATCTGGCGCACGCCACCCGGCTGGGGGCGCCTGTCCAGCGTCAATCACACCATTTTGGGCAAGCGCTTCATGGTTTTGGCGCTGGTGTTTTTCGCCATCGGTGGCCTGCTCTCCATGCTCATTCGCGCGCAGTTGGCGACGCCCAATAGCGCTTTTATCGGCCCCGAAATCTACAATCAGATTTTCACCATGCATGGCGTGGTGATGATGTTCCTCTTCGCCATTCCCATGTTTGAGGGCTTCGCCATCTACATGCTGCCCAAGCTCTTGGGTGCCCGCGATCTCGCCTTCCCGCGCATGACCGCCTATGGCTACTGGTGCTATCTGTTCGGCGGCAGCATTTTGATCATCGCGCTCCTCGTCGGCGCGGCTCCCGACAGCGGCTGGTTCATGTATACCCCGCTCTCCTCCAAGCCCTTTACCCCCGGCATCAATGCCGATGTCTGGCTCTTGGGCATCACCTTTGTCGAAATTTCCGCCGTCACCGCCGCTGTCGAGATTTTCGTCACCATTCTCAAAATGCGCGCGCCAGGGATGTCCCTCACCCGCATGCCGCTCTTTGCTTGGTATATGCTGGTCACGGCCGGCATGATGATCATCGGCTTTCCGCCATTGATCCTCGGCTCCATACTTTTGGAGCTCGAACGCGCGTTCGGTCTGCCCTTCTTTGACCCCACACGCGGCGGCGATCCGCTTCTCTGGCAACACCTCTTCTGGCTCTTCGGCCACCCCGAGGTTTACATCATCTTCCTGCCCGCAGCCGGGGCCATCTCGACCATGATCCCGGTCTTTGCCCAGCAACCAATCCTGGGCTATCGCGCCATTATCGCTGCGATTGTCGCCATGGGTTTTTTGTCATTTGGTCTGTGGGTGCACCACATGTTCACCGTGGGCATTCCGCATTTGGCCCTTGCCTTCTTCTCGGCAGCCAGCGCGCTCGTCGCCATTCCCACCGCGGTGCAAATCTTTGCGTGGCTTGGCACATTGGCATCAGGAAAGCCACGCTGGGACGTGCCGATGCTTTACATCTTCGGCTTCTTTTTCGTCTTTGTGTGTGGCGGGCTCACCGGCGTCATGCTGGCCATGGTCCCCTTCAACACGCAGGCGCATGACACCTATTTCGTCGTCGCCCATCTCCATTATGTGCTGGTGGGTGGCTTCGTCTTCCCCATGCTCGCCGCGCTCTACTATTGGCTTCCTCACATCAGCGGTCGACAGAGCCTTTATAAGCTCTCGATCCCGGCCTTCTGGCTGATCTTTATCGGCTTCAACCTCACCTTCTTTCTGATGCACCTCACCGGCCTCATGGGCATGCCGCGTCGCATCTCCACCTATCCCTCAAACTGGGGCTGGGATTGGCTCAATCTCTTGAGTTCGGTCGGTGGTTTCATTCTCACCATGGGCTTTGCCCTCGTCCTTGCCGACCTCATCTTGCAGATGAAACTTGGCCGCCGCTTCGGCCGCGATCCGTGGCGGGCGGCAACGCTGGAATGGGCAACCCCCACCCCGCCACCGAGCTATAATTTCGCCTCTCTCCCCCATATCGAGAGCCGAGCTGACCAAGTACTACCCGCGCTCATCGGGCCACGCCTTGCCGCAGGCGAAGGCTATCTCGGCTTTGCCCGCAACAATGAGCAGGAGACCCTCGCCGTTGACATGGTGACGGGCGCGGTCGAGCATCTCGTCATCCTGCCGCAAAATTCCTCCCTCCCCCTGTGGACCGCCCTCGCCACCGGCACATTCTTTGTGTCCTTCCTCTTTGGGCTCTATTGGTTCGCCCCATTTGGCGCACTGCTCACCATCGCCCTCTTCTTCTGCTGGACCCATCGCCTGGGTCGACAGCACGATACCGGCCCCGTCGATATCGGCCGCGGCGTCTCTGTTGTCCGCGATGGGGAAAGCCCTTGGAACCTCACGGTGCTCGCCAACCGCACAGCACTCGCGGTCGATAGCACGCTCTATGCCTCGCTGCTGTTCGGCGGGCTTTTCCTTCTCACCATCGCCCCCGCGTGGGATCGGTTGACGCCTATCGCCCTGCCCTCTGTCGCGCTTGTCGCGGCGGCCCTCGCCTCTGGCCTTGCAATCCTATGCGTGTTCTGGAGCCGCCGCTCGAACGCACAAAACACCTCCATAGCCCTGCCCCTGATCGGCGCGCTGTTCCTCCAACTTGCCACGATCATTGCCTTGCTTGCCCTAATGCTCGCGGTGCCGAACCCAACAGAGCACGCCCGCAATGCCACCATGTTGGTCACTTTGGGCTACGCTGCCATTCACGCGGGCGTCGCTGCCCTCATCACGGGCCATGCGCTCTGGCGCGCCGCCCGAGGCTATGTCTCCGCCGCTCGCGCCACCGATGTCACGCTTGCCTGGCTTTGGACCGCCTATGCCTTCGGCGCACTCATTCTCGCCCTCGCCATGACCTATGGCCTCTCTCTCTTTGGACGGCCGTGATGATCCGCAACCAGAGGCCGCTGTTTCTGCTCATCGCAGGCTTCACCGTTTGGGCGCTGGCCTTCATCGCGCTTTACGCCATTCAGGCGTTGGGCTGCGTATACAATTGGGGTGGCGCGCATCGCGCCATGCTCATTGCCGCCTATGCCATTTCTGTTCTGGCCTTAACGGCAATGGCTCTGCTCACGCCCAAACTCACAGACCCATCAATGCCAACACTGTCCCAATCCGCCATTTGGGCCAATTGGGCAGCGCTGTTCTCCGGCGTCTTGGTGTTCTTGCCCGTCACCTTCGCCAGCACTTGTGTGTAGCTACACAAAGAGAAAGCCCCCTCAGTGAAGAGGAGGCTTTCCTTACAAACTTCTGCGGCTGGTTAGATCCAGTACGGCGTCACACCATAGTAGTCGTAGATACGACGACCGTTGTTTTCCTGCCAGAACGCTTCTTCATCGTCGCTGTAGCGCGGCGCGCCTTCCAGCTGGTCCTTGCTGATATCAACGCGATAGCCGCCAAGGCTTTCATCGTATTTCAGCTTGTCCCATGGCAGCGGGTAGTGGTCCTCACCGAGGCCCAAAAAACCGCCAAAACTCAGCACGGCATAGGAAACCTTACCGCTGCGCTTTTCGATCAAGAGACGGTTGACCGCGCCGATATGTTCTCCAGCAAGGTCGTAAACCTTGGTGCCTTCAACCTTGTCGGAGGCGATGAGGTCATGGGTTTCCTTAACGTCGACGGTAGCGACGCGGGCGTCATCATAGGCCATTTTCGATGCTCCTTCTTGTGTTGCGATGAAGGTCTAACGGCTCAACACCCGAGAGGTTTCCTCAGATAACGGAGCTGTTACTCGCGCAGCACACAGAAGAACTTAAGATTTCATTCCTAGGAATGATGTCTTTTTACTTGCAAATCCTAAAGAATAAAAATAGCATAATCGCAGTCGCACTTAAGTACTACCCCTATCGGACGGCGCGACTGCTTAGTGCAAACTACAGTTCACGGATGAGTGATGAGGCACGTTGGCCAGAGACCTCTGGGCAGCGCACGATCTTCCTCGTCATGTCCACGACGTACTCAGATGATGAGGGTTTGGATGACGACGCAACCGTACTACCACGCCTATCTCAACCGCGACCGGCTCGTGCATATCGTGGACAGCGATCCCGGCACCTGTGAAGCGCTGAGCGTGCTCTTTCGTTTGGAGGGCTTCCAAACCGTCTTCTCGCTCGACATAAGCAGTTTCCAACAGGTGCTCGAACGGCGACGCGTCGATGTGATGGTCGTCAATCTCGAGCTTGGCGCGGATAATGGTCTTTCCGTCCTCCGCCGCGTGAAGATGCAGCACATGGGCGCCACCGTCATCATGCTGGCCGACCGACCGCATGTTGATCTCGCCGTTACGGCCATGAAAATGGGCGCGACCGACGTCATCACCAAGCCCATCGATACCGAGCACCTGCTCTCCGTCGTCCGTGAGGCCTTGCGCAAAGACATTCACGTCGGGGCCATGCAGGCGGGCGGACGCAGCGTTGAGGTGCGCGGGTTCTCTCAGCTTACCCCGCGTGAGCGTGAGGTGTTGCAGCTCATCACCGATGGTCAATCCAACAAGGAAGCCGGGCGCGAGCTAGGCATTTCCCCACGCACGGTTGAAGTGCATCGCGCCCGCGTCATGGAAAAGCTCGGCGCGCGCAACACCGCCGACCTCATGCGCATCGTATTAACCAGCTGAACAATGCCTGATGACAGAAGCCGGACTGCGTGATGGTATGGCTTCATCACAGGAGGACTGCTCATGGCTCGGGTCACAGGAATTGGCGGCGTCTTTTTTCGCGCAAAAGATCCCGATGCCCTATCGGACTGGTACGAAACCAATTTGGGCATCTCCCAGTTCTGGCAACAAGAGGGTGGCCCCACCGTCTTCGCGCCTTACGAGCTGACCAGCACCTATTTCGACCAGAACAAACCGTTCATGCTCAATTTCCGTGTCGATGATCTTGATGGCGTCATCGCCGCCCTTGAGAGCAATGATATTGTAGTCGAGCGCCGTGAAGAATGGGACAGCCCGGACACGGGTCGCTTCGCGCGTATCGTTGACCCCGAAGGCAATCCGATCGAGCTGTGGGAACCCATCCCGGCGCTGCGCTAGCGCCAAACAAAAAGCGCGCGACCGAAGTCGACGCGCTTTTAGAGCGGCACCGAAGTGCCAGCAGGTGCCCCCTGCGGCGAAATTCTGTGCCCGAGGACAAGAATTCCCTGGCCGTCATAAACGACAGTCTGACCGGCTTGGCAAGGCCGATAACCGCTGTTTGATCGCCCAAAATTTCTTACAATTGAACCGACCGGGACAAAACCCAACACAAACCAGATCTTGCGGTAAAGACGCGTGGCCCAAATAAAAAGGGACGCATCGCTGCGTCCCCTTCATCATTCCTGGACCTAATCCTTAGCCGCCAAGGTTAGGCAGCGTCAGATCGCCCGAGGTCAGTTTATTGGCCGTGATTGCCGTCTCTGGCTTGCCCAGCGGCAGCTCAAGCGCCTTCCACACCGACACCAATGCATCGCGCAGCTCAAGGATCATTTCCTCCGAGTGCAGCGGCGTTGGGGTGATGCGCAGACGCTCAGTACCCTTGGGAACAGTCGGGTAGTTGATCGGCTGAATATAGATATTGTGCTTTTCCAGCATCATGTCGCTTGCCGCCTTCACAGCGCGCGCATCGCCGACGATGACCGGCACGATATGGGTCGGCGTTTCCATGACCGGCAGACCGGCTTCCGCCAGAATGCGCTTGGTCATGGCTGCCTGACGCTGATGGGCCGCGCGTTCTTCACCATTGCCCTTGAGGTGCTCAATTGAGGCGCGAGCCGCAGCGCACAGCGCTGGTGGGAGCGAGGTGGTGAAAATGAACTCAGCCGCATAGGAGCGAACCGCGTCGATGATCGCCTTATTGGCCGCAATATAGCCGCCCATGACGCCATAGCCCTTAGCCAGCGTGCCTTCGATAACGTCGATGCGTTCCATCAGATTGTCGCGGTCGGCAATGCCACCGCCGCGCGGGCCATACATGCCAACGGCGTGGACTTCGTCGATATAGGTCAGCGCGCCAAATTCGTCCGCGAGATCGCAGATCTCGGCGATCGGGGCAATGTCACCATCCATCGAATAGACAGATTCAAACACGATCAGCTTGGGACGCTTGCGGTCCACTTGGCTGAGCAGTTCGCGCAAATGCGCTACGTCATTGTGGCGGAAAATCTTCTTTTCCATGCCCGACTGACGCACGCCCTGGATCATCGAGGCGTGGTTGAGCTGATCGGAGAAGATCACGCAATCGGGCAAAAGCCGCGCAATGGTCGAGATCGAGGCTTCGTTCGAGACAAAGCCGGAAGTGAAGACGAGGGCGCTTTCCTTGCGGTGCAGGTCGGCGAGCGAACGCTCAAGCTCAACCAGCGGGCGATTGGTGCCCGAAATATTGCGCGTGCCACCAGCACCAACGCCCATCTTGCCGGCAGTTTCCTGCATCGCAGTCACGACTTTTTCGTGCTGACCCATGCCGAGGTAATCGTTGGAGCACCAGATGGTGATTTCGCGGGCGTTGTCGCTGTCGTCACGGTAGATGGCGCGCGGGAATTGCCCAGCAATGCGCTCAAGGTCAGCAAACACACGATAGCGTTTCTCTGCCCGCAGCGTGTCCACTGCATCTTCAAAAATACCGCGATAGTCCATTGGGGCCGTTCCTTTGCGCATGCGCTGGGTCGGGGCAACGCCTCGCCAGGCACCGTAAGATGTAGTTATTCTTCGCTCCGCCGCATTGATATGGGTCAATTCGACGCGCTCGCAGTGGGCCCTCCTGACACCAACCGCGCCATAAAAGCTATACTCATTCTAAAGTGGGCTGCTCCAAAATCAACATCTATAGCGCTTCTGTGAACCGGAAATAGTGTAACGCGCAGGCGCTGCCCGCCGTTGCGTGGTTCCCTTATAATCCATCACAGTTGCCGACTTGGCCTGCACAATGTCACAAGAGCTCTCAGCTTTTCAGGCAGGAGAAAAGCACTCAGCCGCTGCGGAGGACATTTATGGAGCAGGCGCATTATCCCAGTTTACGGGACCAAGCTGTTGTTATTTCGGGAGGCGCGTCTGGGATTGGCGAAGCGCTGGTGCGCAATTTCGCACGCCAAGGGGCAAAGGTTGGATTTGTCGACATCGCCCAAGCGCAGGGAGAGGCGCTCGCGACGGCGCTAACCGCCGAAGGTCACACGGTTAAATTCATCGCGTGTGACATCACCGACACCACCGCCTACCAAGCCGCTATTGCCGATCTGGCCCAGCTTCATGGCGATGCGCGCGTGCTAGTCAACAATGCCGGTCATGACCAGCGCCACGACTGGCGTGAGGTGACGCCGGAGTATTGGGACGACCGCATGGCGGTAAACCTCAAGCATTTCTTCTTCGCCATTCAGGCCGTCGCCCCCGGCATGAAGCGGGCGGGCGGCGGCTCGATCATCAATTTCGGCTCGATCAGCTGGATGATCCTGACCCCCGGCATTCCCGTTTATGAAACGGCCAAGGCAGCCATTCATGGCCTGACACGCGCCATGGCCCGCGAGTTGGGCCGCGATGCCATTCGCGTTAATTCGCTGGTTCCCGGTGCTGTCGTCACCCAACGCCAGCTCGAACTTTGGCTGACGCCAGAGGATCTTGCGTCGATCCAAGCCCAACAAGCACTCAACGGCCGGGTCATGCCAGACGACTGCGCGCGCATGGCGCTATTCCTCGCCGCTGAGGACAGTCGCATGATTTCGGGTCAGCAGTTTCTCGTCGATGGCGGTTGGGCCCACACCTAGGCGCAAGAGCCCGTTCATCACGGGTTCAGCCGCCTTCACTCATCTTTCACGCTCCTGCCTTATTCACAGAACAAAAGTCCACTCCGGAATCCTTTTGGGGGAATCACCATGAAGTCCAAGGTCCTCGTCGTGCTCGCGGCAACGCTTGCTCTGACAGCCTGCACGACGACTGATCCGTTCACCGGACAGGGTAAGCTTTCGAACACTGCTGGCGGCGGCCTTTTGGGCGCGGGTGGCGGTGCTATTGCTGGCGCGCTTGTTGGCGTTGCCGTTGGTGGCGATCCTCGCGTTGGCGCGTTGATCGGTGCTGGCGTTGGCGGCCTGACCGGCGCAGCAATCGGCAATTACATGGATCAGCAAGAAGCTGAACTGCGTGCGCAGCTGCAGGGCACCGGCGTTTCGGTCACCCGCGTTGGCGACCAGATCATCCTCAACATGCCTGCCAACATCACTTTCGCGACCGATCAGTCGACGGTTCAGCCGCAGTTCAACCAGACGTTGGTCTCGGTTGGTCTTGTGCTGCGCAAGTTCGAAAAGACCATCGTCGACGTATACGGCCACACCGACTCCACCGGCTCGAACGAGCACAATCTCTCGCTCAGCCAGCGTCGCGCGGTTTCCGTCGCCACCATTCTGTCGAGCCAGGGCGTCAATCAGGGTCGCTTCTATATCGAGGGCAAGGGTTCGGCATCGCCAATCGCCTCGAACGCAACCGAAAGCGGTCGCGCGCAGAACCGCCGCGTCGAAATTCAGCTTTCGCCAATTCGCGGCTAAGCACTGCTTTAGCGATAGACGATTTGAAACGCGGCTTTCGGGCCGCGTTTTTTATTGCGGAGCGGGTGCCGTTGCCGGTGTCTCAACCACAGGCGCCGATGTTGGGCTGCCCGGTTGCATATCCGTGCCCGGCGCGCCTGAGAAAACCTGCAACACGGCCAAAATGCCAATGATCACCGCGAGAGCAATCAAGCCATAAAGCGCCCAGTTGGTTGGTCCGGTCGCACCGACACTGGCTTCGATACCATCAGCCGCCTTGATCGGCGTTGCTGGCTCCAACTCGATCCGCGAGGCATTTTCGTCGAGCACATAGTCCACCCGAGCATCGGCTGGTTCTGGTTTGCGGGGGTCGACCATCATTGTCTCCTCAGTTGGTGCTGAGGCCCTTCAATGCTTGGTGCCAATGCCGGTTCCGCGCCTTGCCCAACCCGCCCAACAAAAAAGGCCGGCGAAACGCCGACCTTTCCGATTAAAATGTAATCGACCGAACTTAGTTTTTGGCGCGCAATGCGTCGCGAATTTCGGTGAGCAAGACCTGTTCAGCGCTTGGCGCTGGAGTGGATTCAACTGGCTCCTTGGCCGCGTCGCGCTTGAGCGCATTGATGCCCTTCACAACCATGAACAGCACAAAGGCGATGATGGTGAACTTCACCACCGCATTGATAAACAGGCCGATGTTGAGCGTGGCAATGCCCGCTTCCTTGGCAGCAGTGATCGATGGCACCGCGATATTATTGGGGTTCGACAAGACGATAAACAGGTTCGAAAAGTCGATACCGCCGATGATCAGACCGATCAGAGGCATAAACACGTCGTCGACGATCGATGAGACGATGGCGCCGAAGGCAGCACCGATAATCACACCGATGGCGAGATCGATCATGTTGCCCTTAATGGCAAAGTCGCGGAATTCCTTGAATACGCTCATGGCAAACCCTCTGAAATGACCGCTAATGGCGGTTGTTCTGGCCTATTCCGCCAGCATTGCCGAGGTTTTGTCGCTATTGCAATGGGCAGAATGGCGACTTGTGAACTTGATGTGCGCAGCTGATAAGGAAGCCACACTGATCGCTGTTCCAAGACCATTGGCTCCCATGACTGCTCGCTCTACCAACCTCGATACTGCCCTGCACCTTGCCATGGATCACATTCCGCAAGGCGTTGCTGTGTTTGATAGCGCGCTCAAGCTGACCTTCTCTAACCAGCGCTACAATTCCATGCTGTCGCTGCCTCCGGCACTGACCGAGGCTGGCGTACCGTTGGAGGACATTGTGCTGTTCTTGGCCAAGCGCGGCGACTTCGGGCCCGGCGACGCCAAAACCCGCGCCCAAGACCGTATCGCGCTGCTCACCTCGCAGCCGCAGACCGTCACCCAGCGCATGACCAGTTTTGGTCAGACCATGGAGTTTTATACGGCCCGCCTGCCTGAGGGCGGGATGGCCATCAGTTTTTCTGACGTGACCGCTCGCATCAGCGCTGAGCAGCAATATGAGCAGATCAACCAGACCCTCGAAAAGCGCGTTGAAGATCGCACTGCCGCGCTCAAGCAGGTCAATCTTGAGCTCGAAAAAGCCCGCCACAAGGCCGATGCTGCTAACCACGACAAGACGCGCTTTCTCGCAGCCGCCAGTCACGATCTACTGCAGCCGCTCAATGCCGCCCGCCTCTACACCTCGACCCTGATCGAGCGCGCCAAAACCACTGATTTCGCTGAGCTGGCCAATTCCATTGAAGCCTCGCTCACCGCCGTTGAAGACATTATGTCGGCGCTCCTCGATATCTCCCGCATTGATAGCGGGGCGCTTCACCTCGCGCCGACCCAATTGGCCGCGCAGGACATTTTGAAAAAGATCGAGGTCGAGTTCGCCCCCATGGCGCGCGAACGCTCGATCTCGCTGCGCATTGTCAAAACCAAAGCCACGGTTTTGGCCGACCGCTCCATCGTTGGCCGCATCGTGCAAAATCTGGTGTCCAACGCCATCAAATACACCCCGGTCGGAGGCAAGGTTCTGGTCGGTCTGCGCCGTCGCGGCAATCGCTGGCGCATTGATGTCATCGACACCGGCATCGGCTTTAACAAGGATCAGTTCAAGCTCGTCTTCGCCGAGTTCTCACGGCTAGAAAAGGGCGCGCGCATGGCCCAGGGCTTGGGTCTCGGCCTCTCCATCGTCCAGCGCCTCGTCACCGCCGCCGATCTCACTCTGGAGCTCGACAGCAAGGAAGGTCGCGGCTCGCGCTTTTCCATCTATCTGCCGGTTGCGCGCCCCTTGCGCGGCACCATCAGTCTCAAGCGCGAGACCCCGGAAGCCACCATCGGCGTGCTGAACCTAAAAGTTCTCTGCGTCGACAATGAACGCGACATTATCGAAGCCATGGAAGGCCTTCTTACAAATTGGGGCTGTGAAGTCCGCTCCGCCCTGTCGCTCAAGCAGATCGACAAGGAGGGGCTCTTAGAGGGCTGGTACCCTGATCTCGTGCTGATGGATTACCACCTCGACCAAACCTCCGGGCTCGACGCGATCGAATGGCTGCGCCACAATCTCGGCGGCCACTTGCCCGCTGCGCTTGTCACCGCCGACCGCAGCCCGCAGGTCCGCGCCATTGCCGAAGAGCGCGGCATTGCCGTGGTAACCAAGCCCGTCAAACCCGCAGCGCTGCGCGCGACGATTTCCAATCTCGGTAATCAACGCAGCCACTAAAACGAAAAGGCCGGGCACAAGCACCCGGCCTTCTTATGTCATGGGTTGGCGTTCTTAGCTTGGCAGCTTGAACGAGACCATCTTGGTCGAGTAGCGCGATTGGATCGCACCCTGACCACCGGCCATGATAGTGATGTATTGTTCGCCATCGAGCGTGTAGCTGATTGGCGCGCCACCAGCGGCTGGCAGTTCATACTGCCAAACAACTTCACCGGTCTTGAGGTCATAGGCACGGAAGATGTTGTCCGAAGCCGCCGAGATGAAGCCCAGACCACCAGCGGTAATCATCGAGCCGCCGTGTGTTGGTGTGCCCATTGGCAGTTCAAACGGCACCTTGATGCCCAATGCGCCCTGGCCCTTGGACGAACCAAAGGTGTTGCTCCACAACAGCTTGCCGGTGTTGAGGTCAACAGCACTGATATAGCCATATGGCGGATCAATGCACGGCACGCCAAGCGCGGTGAGCCAGAACTGCGGGAAGGCTGCGTAAGGCACGAACTTTTGCGCGACGACGCCCCCCACTTCGCGCGGGTCACCCCATTCGCCCTGAGGCTCAATGCCCATCCCGTCAGCCGTTTCGCGGTCGAGCAGCTTGATGTAGCTGGCAAAACGGTTGTTGTTGACCAGCATGACGCCATTGATCGGATCGACCGAGACGCCGCCCCAGTTGATCGAGCCAAACGTGCTCGGCGACTGGATCGAAGGGGTCAGACCCGGAGGGGTATTATTGCCTTCGTAGCGCGCCTGCTTGAACATGATGCGGCAGTAGAGCTGATCGAAAGGCGATACGCCCCACATATCCGCTTCCGTCAGATCTGCGCCACGGAAGGACGGCAGTGCGTTGGAATAGGGCTGGGTTGGGGAGATACGTTCTTCCGGCACACCGCCGGTCTGCGGCATTGGGGTTTCGGTCACGTCAAAGATCGGCTCGCCGGTCTTACGATCGAGAACGAAAACTTCACCAGCCTTGGTCGCCTGGATCAGAGCCTGACGCAGAGCGCCGCTGGAATCTGGCAGATCGATCAGTGTCGGTGGGGACGCAATGTCATGGTCCCAAATGTCGTGATGCTTGGTCTGGAAGGACCACTGAACACGACCAGTGGTCGCGTCGAGCGCCACAACCGAAGAGCTGTACTTGTCGTCAAACTCACGACGCTGGGCGCCGTAGAAGTCTGGGGTCGCATTGCCGGTCGGCAGGTAGACAAGACCGAGCTTTTCGTCCGCTGCGGCCGGAGCCCAGCTGTTCGGCGTTGCAACGGTAAAGCTTTCGCCATTTGGTGGCTGGCCCGGTTCATCGGGACGGCCCATGTCCCAAGCCCAGGACATATCACCCGTTACCGCGTCAAAGGCGCGGATAACGCCAGAAGCTTCGCCCCAGTACTGACCGTCAGTCACCCAACCGCCAACAACCACCTTGCCACGAACAAAGGTCGGAGCGGAGGTGACCTTGTAGTAACCGCCGATGATCTTGCCTTCATGGTCTTCCATGCCAACGAGCAGGTCGACAAAACCGGCATTGCCGAAGTCCGAACAGGCCTCGCCGGTCTTGGCGTCAAGCGCCACAAGCTTGGCAGAACCGGTGCCGGCGATAATACGCTCAGCGCATTCGCCGCTCAGGCCCGGGGCCTTGTAATAGGTCACGCCACGGCAGGTGCTGCCATGACCTTCAGAGGCGTCAAAAGTCCAGTTTTCAGCGCCAGTGCGCGCATCGAGGCTGAACAGTTCGCTATTGCCGTTACAGATATAAATCGTGTCATCGATCTTGATCGGCATAGCGTTGTTGGCCGGACGCTTGCCAACCGGCATTTCCCAAGCCACTTGCAGCTTGGAGACGTTCGAGAGGTTGATCTGGTCAAGCGGCGAATATTTCTGCTGGCCCTGATCGCCACCAAAATATGGCCAGTCTTCGCCAGTCTGCCCGGAGGCCGCGCCACCATTGGCTGCAACAGGGAATGCCCCCATGCCGGTCTGGAACCTTGGGTCCTGCGGCAGGTTCGGCGCATTCACAGCAAAGAGCCCTGCGCCAAGACCAACCGAAACCACAGTACCAGCAGCAATCAGGCCTGCGGCCCCCGCTGGAACGCGGGCGGCAAAGCCCAGCTTGCCCTTAAGCGCGGTCTGCGCCCAAGGCATCAGCAGCCAAATCCCAAAGGCAACTGGGATCAGCAGGCGTGGCATCAGTGCCCACCAATCAAAGCCCACTTCCCACAAGGCCCAAATGACCGAAAGGGCAAGAGCGCCGCCGAAAATCCACGCGCCGAGACGCTTTCCGTGGAACAGATAATGGGCCGCGACGACGAACAATGCGCCTGCGACCACGTAATAAATCGAGCCACCCAGGCTCGAGAGGTAAGCACCAGCGCCGACATAGATCAGCCCGATGACGCCCAGCACAACAGCGAAGAGCCACATCAGGCCCTTCGCAACGATGTGCGGCTTGTGCTCCGCACCCTGATCAACCATTGAAGTTCACTCCCATAAGCCTTGCGTCCACGGTCTTGGCGCTTGGTCTTTTGCCGTAGGCTTGGCTTTCTGGGAGGCACGAATGTGCACGCAATTGCACACCAACGCTTGCCGCGTTTTCGTGAAATTACCCTCCCAGAGCCATGGGTCGCCCCATGCCTAGTCGCAATGGAGTATCGAAAAATTGTGTCCTAGGCAACAATGTCGCAGGGACAAGTATACATGTGCCCAATCCGTCACATTGACGGCTGGATTGAAGCCACCCTCCTGCACCTCGTTTAGCCGTTAGAGGCGCTTAATTGGCATTGTCCGGATTGGCCTCAGGTGTGGGCGTCGCCTTGTCGGCCACGGGTGCCACTGGCACCACTTGTGGCATGCGGTTCCACGCATCGAGCGCGGCGATCTTATAGGCCTCCGCCAGCGTCGGATAATTGAAGGTGGCCTCGACCAGATAATCGAGCGGCGCCCCCAGATTGATCACCGCCTGCCCGATGTGGATCAGCTCGGTCGCCCCTTCGCCCACAATATGAACGCCCAGAAGCTTGCGGTTTTCGAGCGAAACAATGAGCTTCATCATGCCCGATTGCAGCCCCATGATGTGCCCGCGCGAGGTTTCGCGGAAACGAGCTATGCCGCATTCATAGGGGATCTTTTGCTCGCGCACCTGCGCTTCGGTTAGGCCAACCGTTGAGATTTCTGGCACGGCATAAATGCCATAGGGAAAGCTCTCCTGCTTCTTGGGCACTTGCGCTTTAAAGGCGTGCAAGGCCGCGAGTCGCCCCTGCTCCATCGAAGTTGAAGCGAGCGCGGGAAAGCCAATGACATCGCCCGCGGCATAAATATGGGGCACCTGAGTTTGCAGCGTATCGGGATTAACCGCCAGCCGCCCGCGGCTATCCGGCACGACACCACAGCTTTCGAGCCCCAGATCCGCCGTCGCCCCGACCCGCCCGGCTGCATAAAGCAACATGTCCGAGCGCACTTGTCGCCCATCGCCCAGCGTTGCCACCGCCTGCCCCATATTGTCCTTTTCCACCTTGGTCACAGGCGAACCGAGACGCATAGCGACGCCGCGCTGGCGCAGGTCATGGGTAAACTCTTCGATGATCTCGCGATCAATAAAGTCCAAGAAGTTTTCGCGCGGCTCGACAATGGTCACAGGTACGTCGAGCGCCGAGAAAATCGTGGCATATTCAATGCCGATCACCCCGGCCCCGACAACAGTGAGACTGCGCGGCACGCGAATTTCGCTGACCATTGCGTCACTATCGACAATGGTGTGGTGATCAAATTCGATATTGGCCGGACGATAGGGGGCCGTGCCCACCGCAATCACCGCAAAATCAAACCCATAACGATGATCTTCGCCGTCGTGATCAGTGACCACAATGGTGTGCTCATCGGCAAACCGGGCGATACCACCGAACGTGCGTACGCCATTGCGGGCAAACTGATGCTCGAGCACTTCGATTTCATAATCGAGCGTTTTGCGCAGACGCGCCGTCAAATCTTTGCCGTCGATCTCTTTCTTGACGCGGTAAGACATGCCGTAAAAGCCGCGCTCACGCCAACCGGAGAGATTGAGTACCGTCTCGCGCAGCGTCTTGGAGGGAATAGTGCCCGTATGCACGGACACGCCCCCCAACCTCAGCCGATTTTCCACCACCAGCACAGAGCGCCCTAGCTTTGCAGCTTGGATCGCAGCGCGACGCCCTGCGGGACCGGAACCAATGACGACAAGATCAAACTTTTCCACGGCGCGTCCTGTGCTGATGGGGAGGAGATTTAAGTCGGTTGAGGCAGATTGTAGTGTTGGCAGACGACGGCCCAGCCCTCCTCGGCAGTATCAACCACCGTGAATAAGTCTGGGTCGGATGGCGAAATCGTCCCGGCTTCGGCCAGGGCCTCAAGGTTGATCACCTTGGTCCAAAACTCGCGCCCGAACAGCAGCACGGGCACTTTGTCCATCCGGCCGGTCTGGATGAGCGTCAGGGTTTCAAAGAACTCATCTAGCGTCCCGAACCCACCGGGAAACACGGCCACCGCCTTGGCGCGCAGCAGGAAGTGAATTTTGCGCGTGGCGAAATAGTGGAAGTTGAACGCCAGTTCTGGCGTCACATAGGTGTTCGGCGCTTGCTCATGCGGCAAAACGATATTGAGCCCGATTGAGGGTGCGCCAACATCGTCAGCGCCGCGATTGCCCGCCTCCATGACGCCCGGACCACCGCCCGTCGTCACCACAAATTCCTTGTAGTCGAGCGTTGCTGCGGTCTTGGACGCGAGCTGAGCAAAATGGCGCGCTTCCTCGTAATAGCGCGAGGCGGCCTCAAGGTTCTTCTTCTGCACCTCGTTCTTAGCGGCCCATGCCGGCTTGCCCGGCTCAGGAATACGCGCCCCGCCGAACAAGACCACGGTGGAGTTGATCCCCTGTTCGCGCAGTCGCCATTCTGGCTTGAGGTATTCCAGTTGGAAGCGAATGCCCCGCGTGTCTTCAGACGTCATGAATTCGTCGTCGGCAAAGGCCAGACGATAGGTCGGACTACGCGTTTGAGCGGTATCGGGGGCCTTGCGCGAGGCTGCAATATCCTCGCTGGAGGTGCGTAAAGGCGTCGGATGGCGGCGTTTGGCCAAGAGAGATTTCCTCTTTGGGTTCGTCAGACTACAATCTGAGTGGATAGACGCGTCAATCAGCATGAGCAAGGCGATTTGAAGCCAAAAGAGACCCCGTTATTACCGAAGGCTCAACCGAGTTCATGCAAGGTATTCAAAGCACATAATATCTGAGAATTATTATACAAATGCACCGAAAATCTATTTCTCTTTTCCTCCTCTCAAGCATTGTCTCTACGTCTTCCTTTGCCAACGAAGCACTGCCAAAAGACTTCGTCTACCTCTCCCAATATGCCCCCGAAATAGCTCAAGACATGCGTTATGCTGGCGCGCATAACTTTGCCGGCCGCCCAATCACCGGCTATCAAGCGCCCGAGTGCATTCTCACCCAACAGGCTGCCGCTGCGCTGAAGGCCGCCGCCGCCGAGCTGGCCACCGAAAACCTCGCCATCCGGGTTTATGATTGCTATCGCCCGGCGCAGGCCGTTGCCGATTTCGCCTCTTGGGCCCGCGACATTGATGATCTGGCCATGCAAGGCGAATTTTACGTGCGCGTTGCTAAGTCCACGCTGTTTGACCTCGGCTATATCGCCGAAAAATCCGGCCACAGTCGCGGCAGCACGGTCGATCTCACCATCCAGTCGCTCGATGGCGCTCCATCCATGCCCTATACGCCCGAGCAGCCCCTTGTCGATTGCATCCTCCCAGAGCGCTTTGACGATGGCGTTTTGGACTTCGGTTCCGGCTATGATTGCTTTGACGAGATGTCCCACCACGGCGCATCGGGCATTTCAGAGCTTGCCACCGCCAATCGTGACAAACTCAAAACCTTGCTCGAACGCCACGGCTTCAAACCCTATGCCGAAGAATGGTGGCACTACACGCTCGCGAACGAACCTTTCCCCGACACCTATTTCGATTTCCCCGTCACCGCGCCTTAACGTGCAGCATAGGCTGGCCGACGGCGTTTCTGACTGTCCAAGCCAGCCTCTGCGCTTTGCGCGATAGCCTTGGCAATAGTCTCGCCAATGTCGTCGGACACCACAATGCCCTGCGCAAAAGGCCGCTCGTGCATCAAGTAGGGGATCGCGGCGAGATAGAGCCGACGATGATCCTTGACCGGGCTCAGAAGCGAATAATCCTCCGCCACCTGCGGAACATCCTGCCCAACCGCGAGCAATTCCTTGCGCAGCGTCGGGAATTTCAGATGCCCGGTTTCCAGCGCCTTTTGCCCGCGCGCATCGATGAAAACCGCAAACTCCAGCGTCTCGCTGTCGGTTACAATCGTCGTCCCGTGTTCGCCGTGGTCGAGCTGGTAGTCCTCGCCCAAAGCGACCACCTCCAACACCCCTGCGTCCCGCAGGGCCAGAAGGCGTCGTATGGATTCCGAGGGGACTGCCGCATAGTTATCGATAAAGACCCGCTTGAGCCCTTGGGCAAACCGCTCGGCTTCAGCTTCCGAAAACTCAGGCACCAGCGTCTCAACTTTCTCGTGCATCCGTAAAAGCGCATAGCGCCACGCCACCGTGACGCGGTTCTGCTTATTGCGTTCCACTTCAGCCAGGTTTTCGCGCGCCCAGCGAAACGGGTCCGCCGCGAGACGTTGGGCAAAATAAGCGTCAGCGAAACTGTCGGCCGTCAGGTCAACCAGCCCAATCGCACTTGCATAGCCCGGGTCTGCCTCCCCCAGCTCCTGCGCAAACAAGGCAAAGGCGTCGTCGAGCACGTGCTCGCTATGCGCACATTCTTCCAGCGCAGCTGGGGTCAAAAACCGCAAATCCTCATAGGGAATGGGGCAATAAAAATCCGCCTCCGGCAAAATCCCATGGCGCGACATCAGCGTGATGCGCAGGGGCGAGCCCTCATTGAGCTCAAAGCGCAACACGTCCTCATCCCGGATAAAACGCCCGTGCTGGGTCACCACCGCCATGGCCGCATCAATGGACGACAGTGAGGTCCCCATAATGCCGACGCGGACGGCGGGAATGTCAGCACTCAACAAACCCGACCAAGGGTTCGGAAAATAACCATCCGAAAGATCATCGTCGGGCTCAAACTCATGCCCTGTCGCAACCACGACCCGCTCAAAAGGCCCAAATCTTTGGCCCTCTCCCGCGACGAGATAAAACAGCCCCTCGTCCCGTTCGACATCGATAATTTCCGTGTTTTCCGAAACACTCACCAGAATGCCCCGGTCCTCGGCCGTTTCGACGAGCTTCAGAAATTGGTGACGAAAGAACCGCCCCAGCAACACGCGTGGCGTAAACGCCCGATCATCAAGCGCAACCGGATCAACGCCATAATCGCGCAAAACCTCGTGTGGCAGCGACCTCAGAAAGTCGAGATAGGTCATCTCAATGGCAGGAATTTCGATACTGGCGATATTGGCCAGCATGGTGCGATCGGCCGTCTGTGGCGAATAGGGCATGCCAACACCGGCCTCCCGCCCCTTTTCAAAAAGCGTGATGGCTCCCACACCGCCTGCGTCGACCAAATGCTTGAATGTATAAATCCCGGTCGGGCCCGTACCAATAATCGCAATATGCGGGGGCATTCATCTGCCTTGTCAAACCTCGTTTGATCTAAACCCTGCTGCGGCCGATTGGTTTCCGCTTGGGACGAAGTTGATCAACCCCTTGCATCTTCCGCGATTACTCCGCATATAGCGCTTCGGGAGGTTGGCGCGGACGTGTTCCTCGTCGATCGGGTCAGGTCCGGAAGGAAGCAGCCCAGGTGAGATCCTCACGGGTCGATGTCCAACCTCCTACTCACTTCTCTGTTCGTATCGAGCTTTTTCGTCCCCAATTGGCCAAGAGGCTTTTGCGGGATGGCTTTCCATGTCCTATGTTCAGAGAATGAACCAAGGCAGATTCCCCGATATGCGATTGGACGGGCTCAATGGCTGAAACCAAGACCTCGCCCTACCTCGTCCTCGCCCGCAAATATCGCCCCACCGATTTCTCGACCCTCGTGGGTCAAGACGCGATGGTGCAGACGCTGGGCAATGCCTTTGCGCAAAACCGTATCCACCACGCCTTCATCATGACGGGTGTGCGCGGCGTGGGCAAAACCACAACCGCGCGTATTCTGGCCCGCGCCTTCAATTATGAAGACGAGAACGGTCGCCACCCCCAGCTGGACCTCAGCAAAGAGGGCGTGCACTGCCGCGCGATTATTGAAGGCCGCCATGTCGACGTGATCGAAATGGACGCGGCCTCTAATACCGGCATTGGCGACATTCGTGAGATTATCGACTCGGTCAAATACGGCCCGAGCTCGGCTCCCTACAAAGTCTACGTCATCGACGAAGTGCACATGCTCTCGACAGCGGCCTTTAACGGGCTGCTGAAAACGCTCGAAGAGCCGCCGCCATACGTCAAATTCATTTTCGCGACGACGGAAATCCGCAAGGTTCCGATCACCATTCTGTCGCGCTGCCAGCGTTTCGATCTGCGCCGCATTCCGGCGGAGATCATGTCCGAGTATCTCGAGACTATTCTCGATAAGGAAGGCATCAGTTTCGAAACTGACGCTTTGGCTATGATCGTGCGCGCCGGCGAAGGCTCGGCTCGTGATAGTCTTTCCCTGCTCGATCAGGCGATCGCCCACGGCAATGGCACCGTCACCTCCTCGACCGTCAAAGCCATGCTTGGCCTTGGCGACCGCGCCCGCATCATTGATCTCTTCGAAGATTTGATGGGCGGTCGGATTGGCGAAGCCCTCACCACTTTGCGCGAGCTTTATGATCTCGGTGCCGATCCGCAGACCATGCTCTCGGACTTGGCGGAGTTCACCCATCTCGTCACCCGCATCAAAGTCGTCCCCGCCGCAGGCGAAGACGCCTCGCTGACGCCGGACGAGCGCAATCGCGGCCAAGACCTTGCCTCCCGTCTCACCATGCGCGCCCTCACCCGCGCTTGGCAGATCCTCTTTAAGGGTAATGAAGAAACCGGCCGCGCGGGCAATGCTTTGCAAGCGGCTGAGATGACCCTCATTCGCCTCGCTTACGCCGCAGACCTGCCAAGCCCAGATGAGGTGATCGCCAAGATCACGCAGGGCGGTTTCCCAGCTGGCAACGGTAACGGTGGTGGCGGCCAGTCCATGCCTCCGCGCATTCCAAGCGGCCCGTCTGGTTCTGGCGGCGGCGGCGCAACCGCCATGCGCGTCAATGCTCCGCAACTGGTCGCGCAGCAACCTATGGCGCAAGTTTCCACGCAACCGCGTGCTGAAGTCGCACCGGCCTTTGCTACCATCTCGAGCTATCGTGATATTATCTCCTTGGCCTCGGCAAAGCGCGATGTGCTGACCAAGCTCGCGCTCGAAAGCCAGATGCGTCCCGTGTCCTTTGAACAAGGCCGCATCGAGGTCGCTTTGGAACCGGGCGCAGACCCAGCGATTATCGGTACATTGTCTGCCCGCTTGCAGACATGGACCGGCCAGCGTTGGCTGGTCATGGTTTCGACCAAGGCGCCGGAAGGTCTGACCATCCGGCAAGAAGTTCAGAAGAAAAAAGATGCCGCAACCGCCGAGGCGCATGACGACCCGGTGGTCAAAGCGATCTTTGAAGCATTTCCGGGCGCAAAACTTGTGAACGTGACCGTGCGTGAAGACGCCGTTGTTGCAGAAGAAGAAGTAGCGCAAGCCCCACTCGAAGAGGACGACGAATGAAAGACATCATGGGAATGATGAAGGCCGCCAGTGAAATGAAGGCCAAGATGGAAACCATGCAGAACGAGCTCGCTGAGCTGGTTGTCGAAGGTCGCGCCGGCGGCGGCATGGTCACCGTTGCTCTTTCGGGCAAGGGCGAGATGAAGTCGATCAAGATCGACCCATCGCTGGCCAATCCTGCGGAAGTGGAAGTTCTCGAAGACCTCGTGTTGGCGGCGTTCAACGATGCGCGCGGCAAGAGCGAAGCGGAAACACAGCGCAAAATGGCTGAAGTCACCGCTGGCCTGCCCCTGCCTCCAGGCATGAAGCTGCCGTTCTAGGTCTCAATTATTCTCGGGCCATCATTGGCCCCACTGCGCCAGCCTTGTGCCCCTCGCGGGGCCCATAAGTGCCAGCCAGATGCCCCAAAAAGGCCCATAAATGGCAACCACCGGCGGACCGGAAATTGAGCAACTAATTCTGCTCTTGGCACGTCTGCCGGGGTTGGGACCGCGTTCGGCCCGCCGCGCCGTTTTGCAGATGATCAAGAAAAAAGAACAGCTGATGATCCCGCTGTCAGCCGCGCTTGATCGCGCCGTCGCAGCCGTCTGCACCTGCGAGGTCTGCGGCAATGTCGATACCAAAGCCCCATGCACGATCTGTTCTGACCCAAAACGCGGTCAAAGCGGGATTTTAATTGTCGTTCAAGATGTTGGCGACCTCTGGGCGCTGGAGCGCGCAGGCGTTGGGCAGGTTCGCTATCACGTCCTCGGTGGTGTGCTCTCGGCGCTGGATGGCGTTGGCCCGGAAGACCTCAATCTCGACGCCCTGATCGCCCGCGCACCGGAATATTCCGAGATGGTGCTGGCCATGAACGCGACCGTCGAAGGCCAAACCACAGCCCACTACATCACCGATCACCTGCTCAACACAGGCATTCGCATCACCCGCCTCGCCCACGGCGTGCCCATCGGTGGCGAGTTGGACTATCTCGACGAAGGCACGCTCAGCCAAGCGCTGCGCGCTCGCACCGAAATCTGAGCGATTTCAATCAGATATGGGGACGGAATTCGTCCGACCCATTCCAACTGTGCTCGTCATCGACCGGCCCATCGTCGTCGCCATAAAGCTCTTCTTCGCCGATCAAGGCGTCTCGCGCATCGACATCGTCGGGCGATAGGGCATCGAGATGATCGGCCGGGTCTGATGAGACAGCGCCAGTGATATCGGGATAGTCCTCCGCATCTTCCAAATCGCCGGTCAGCGCCGAAATAGCGCTATCGAGTTCATCAACCAGCGATTGAGGATCACCGCCACCAAAATCGCCGCTTTCGCGCATAGCCATTTCATCGCGAATTTCGCGCAGCCGCTCGACCCGCTCTTCGACCGAACGATCTGATCCATAAAGCAAATCGTCGATTTCATTCTGGCTATAAGGGTGGGCAATTCCCGGCTGATCGGTGCCATCTTCCATCACGTCCTGCGGCAGGAGGTGACCAGGGTTATCGTGCTGACGTACCATTTCCTTCTCCCATTCAGCGTGTGCTGTCGGCTAGGAACGGATCATAGCGGTCCGTGGTTCGTCGCTATTCTCAAATGTGATAAGTAAAGGCCCCGCTTTCGACGGGGCCCAAACCTTAATTCAAATCAAGAGGTTCGTCGTTGACCAACTTCAGCACGGGAGCATCATCGTCCCGTCCTTCCCACCCAGGGGGAAGCGATTTGCTGGTCTTTGCTCCCAAATCCCGCAACTGCTCTATCTGCCGAACGACATTGCCGCGACCGGACGACAGCTGGTCCTTGGCCTTGGCGAAGTTGGCTTGTGCGGTGTTGAGGCCCTTTTCGACCTGATCCATGCTCGAGAGGAATCCGGCAACCTTTTCATAGAGTTTGCCAGCGCGTTCAGCGATTTCCTCGGCGTTCTGGTGCCGCTTTTCGATGTCCCAAACATTGCGCACCGTGCGCAACACGGTCATCAGCGTTGTCGGGGTCGTCAGCATGACGCCCTTGGACATGCCAAATTCGACCAATTTGGCGTCGTGCTGAATGGCCGTCGCCAGCGCCGATTCAATCGGCACAAACATCATTACGTAGTCCAGACTAGACTTTGCGGCCCGGTTATACCCCTTGGCGCCCAGCGTGGTAATGTGCGTCCGGACCGAATGGATATGCGCTCGGAGGTATGTTTCTCGCTCGTCTTCGGGCGAATTGACGAAGGATTCAAAAGCAGTGAGGGACACCTTGCTATCGATCACCAGCACATCGCCATTGGGCATGCGGATTTCGACGTCTGTGCGCAGGCGCTGATTATCCTCACTCGTGTGGCTCTGCTGGGTGAAATACTGCTCACCCTCACGCAAGCCGGACTGTTCAAGAATTGTGGAGAGGATCATTTCCCCCCACGCGCCTTGCGTCTGCGAACTGCCCTTAAGCGCACGCGTCAGGTTCTGCGCTTCGGTGGTGATCTGGAGATTGCTCTCCGACAGAGCCCGAATCTGCTCGGACATTGCCGATCGATCCCTGATAAGCCCTTGATGGAATTCAGTTATTTTCTCCTGAAGGGGTTTCAGGAGGACATCGACCTGTTCGCGATTCTGCTTGGTAAAGGTCTCGCTATGGGTGCGCATCACGTCACCCGCGATGGCCTTGAACTCATCCGTCATCTGCTGGCGGGCTTCGGTGAAGCGCTTCAGCTCCGTGGCGTGATTACGGGCCTGTTCATCAAGCCGCGTGCGCATTGCCGCCAGTTCCGCCTGCATGTCGGCCGCACGATCCCGCTCGGAAAACATCTGCTCGGTCGCGCGCTCGCGCTCGTGCTGAAGCTGCCCCTCGATCTCGCGCAAGCGGGAATCACGCTGCAAAATCTGATCGTTAAGCCCCGAGCGTACGCTCTCTAAATTCTGCGCCGCCTGCATTTCGGCGCGCTCTAGGGTGCCACGATTGCTGGACATCACAGCAATAAGCGCGATCAGCAGCGCCAATGCCAACACGCCCACGAGGGTGACGCCAATGGAAATCGGCAAGCTGCCGAGAGTAAAAAGAATTTGGTCGAGATCGCTCATGGACCAATCCTAATCCGATTCTTTCGTTCGCAAAATGTTCTCGTGTGACACCACTAAGGTTGACCAAGAGCCCGGAAATCGCCATATCCATGACAATCCTTCCATTGCCGGACCTTCTGCCATGGCTATCCGCCCCATTTTGATCATTCCCGATGCGCGCCTGCGCGCTGTTTGCGACCCGATCGTTGAGATCGATGACGAGATCAAAACGCTGGCAGCAGACATGCTGGAAACCATGTATGCCGCGCCAGGCATTGGCTTGGCCGCGCCACAGATCGGCGTCATGAAGCGTATCGTTGTGATCGACGTGGCCAACGAAGGCGATGAGCCTGCGCCCCATGTCATGATCAACCCAGAGATCACCCAATTTGGTGAGGAAATTCAGGTGACTGAAGAGGGTTGCCTCTCGATCCCTGAACTCTATTACGAAGTAGAACGCCCCAGCACGGTGACCGTAAAGTACACCAATCTTGAAGGCGAAGAGATCACTGTCGATGCCGATGGCAAGTTGGCCGTCTGCATTCAGCACGAACTCGACCACCTCGATGGCGTTCTTTACATCGACTATCTGAGCCGCTTGAAGCGCGATCGCGTCATCAAGAAGTTCGACAAGCAAGCCCGCCTGTCTGCGCGCTAAGCCAATTTGGATTGAGGGGCTCCGGCCCCTCTCCTTTTCCGTTGGGACAATATTAAAAGAGGCACTTGGCCATGCGTATCGTTTTCATGGGCACGCCCGAATTTTCTGTCCCAACGCTGACCGAAATTGTTTCGGCAGGGCATGAGGTTGTCGCTGTTTACACGCGCGCGCCAAAGCCCGCGGGCCGTGGCCAGGCCGAACGCAAAAGCCCGGTTCACAAGGCCGCTGAAGCCTTTGGCATTCCTGTCTTCACACCGAAGTCGCTGAAAAGCGAAGAAGAACAAGCCACTTTCGCATCCCTAGAGGCGGAGGTCGCAATTGTTGTGGCCTATGGTCTGCTGCTGCCCAAGGCGGTTCTGGAAGCGCCGGAATACGGCTGCTTGAACCTTCACGGCTCCCTCCTGCCACGCTGGCGCGGTGCCGCGCCGATGCAGCGCGCTATCATGTCGGGCGACAAGCAAACTGGCATTGTTGTCATGCAGATGGACGAAGGCCTCGATACTGGTGACATGGGCCCCACCGAGATCATCCCCATCACCCCGACCATGACGGCGGGCGAGCTGCACGACAATATGATGCGTGTCGGCGCTGACCTTATGGGTCGCGCACTGGCTGCGCTTGAACGCGGCAGCCTCGATTTTACGCCTCAGCCAGCGGAAGGCGTCACCTACGCCGCCAAGATCGACAAGGCTGAAGCCAAACTCGATTTCACCCAATCGGCGGAAGCGGTCCACAACACCATTCGTGGTCTTTCGCCCTTCCCCGGCGCTTGGTTTGAGATGACCCTCAGCGGTAAAACCTATCGCGTTAAAGCCCTCCGCTCGCAGCTGGAGACCGGTTCTGGGGCGCCGGGCGCCTTCCTTGGCGGAGAACTCGTTATTGCCTGTGGCGAGGGCTCTGTGCGCCTCACGCAAGTTCAGCGCGAAGGCAAGGGCGCTATGGACGCCGCCACTTTCCTACGCGGCGCAGGCACACTCCCTGAGATGGTCGGCTAATGCCACGCTATAAGTTCACCATCGAATATGACGGCACCGCCTTTTACGGCTGGCAGCGTCAGAAGAACCAGATCAGCGTTCAGCAAGTGTTGGAAGAAGCTGTCCTGAAATTCTCAGGCGAAACGGTCAACAGCCAAGCCGCTGGGCGCACCGATGCCGGTGTGCACGCCCTTGGTCAGGTCGCCCATATCAATCTGTCGAAGGAATGGGACCCGTTCCGTATTCGCGAGGCGATGAATTATCACATGCGCAAGCATCGTGTGGTGATCGTTGAGTGTGAAGCTGTTCCGGACACGTTCGAGGCACGGTTTTCGGCCAAAGCCCGCCACTACGAATATCGCATCCTCACGCGCCGCGCTCCTCCCGCGCTGGAGCTCAATCAGGTCTGGCATGTGCCCAAGCCGCTTGATGTCACCACGATGCACGAAGCGGCCCAACTCATTTTGGGCCTTCACGATTTCACCACCTTCCGCTCGTCCGAGTGTCAGGCAAAATCGCCCATGCGCTCCCTCGATGAGCTCAACGTCACGGGCGATGACGAGTATATCTCGGTTACGGCGAGCGCCCGCAGCTTCCTGCACCATCAGGTCCGCTCGATGGTGGGTTCGCTCAAAATGGTGGGCGAAGGCAAGTGGACGCCAGCGGATTTCCGTGCGGCGCTTGACGCAGCCGACCGCACCCGCTGCGGCGCCATGGCGCCATCAACGGGTCTCTACTTTGTCGGCGTTGACTACTGATTAGCCGGCGGTTGGGACGGGTAGTACAAGGGCGATGACGCCCATTGCCAGAAACACACCCACCGCCTGCGAAATAAACAGCAAAGCAATCTGCCAGCCGCGCAGGGTCATGATGTGTCGGCCAATGTTGACGAACGTCACAATCGCCGCGATGGCCACCGCGAGCAGGACAATTAGTCCGGCCTCGTTGAACAAGACCGAAACCAATAGCAGCGCCCCCGAGACCAGCGTGATCCAATTGCTGGCAACAAGGTACGGAATAAATGCGTCTTGGCGCTTGATCTGACGCAGGACCATCGAGGCTGTTAGCGCCTGTGCGCCAAACAGCGCTAGGTTCATCACCACGGTTTGCGTCGGTGCGCCTGCCGGAGTGCTAAAGCCCAGCAGCATCGGGCCAAACCCAGCCAGAATCATGGCCAGCAGCACGGCAATCAGGCTGCCGACGAGACCTTTGGTCGAGAAGTCATAGTATTGCGCAGCGTCGCGCCTACCCAGAACAAGGGCCCATGTCCCTTTTGCGGCACTAGCGGCTTCGGCGAAAAAACTCGGGAACGACTGGGCCAATGCGGTTCAACTCGTCAGACAGCAGAAAGGGTGGACGCAGCAAGCATGTAGAGTGTCTGAGGCACCCCGACAAGGAGCACAACTGTTAGGATTGCAAATGCGGCTGAAACGCCGCGCTGAAATCCTGCCCCGACACGCCCCAAAGCGTAGAGCATATAGGCCAGCCCAAGCCAAAGAATGGGCATGAGAGCCGGGCTAATCATGGTCACAACCGTGCCCACGAAGAGGTAGAAGATCAGCGCATAAACGCCCGGGACATAAATATCCGGGCGCCAGATTGGCCCGGAAACGGCAAAGCGCGTGCTCCACACTCCGATCAGCAAGGCCGCCAACCATATGGTCTGGATAAAGAATATCTCGATAAAACTCTCTGGCGTCGGCACACCCATTTGCATCGAGGCCAGCATAACGACGAGAAACACAACCGCGTAAAACAGCACGATCGCTGTGAACAGCCCTGCGGCAGAGAGTTGGAACTGCTCCAGCCCTTCGCGTTTGTTGCGCAGGATCAGCTTCCAGCCTGCAAAAGCGTAGCGCAGTGCCGCAATAGTTCTCATCGTGAGGAGCTCGCGAAGAAACGGGTCATGAACTCGGCGTAAATTTCCGTCAGCCCTTCGAGGTCGGCCAGCGCCATATGCTCATCTGCCTTGTGCATTGAAGGGCCAACCAGACCACATTCCACCACCGGACCATAGTCGGCGATAAAGCGTGCATCAGACGTGCCACCGCCAGTGGACAGCTCAGTCACCTTGCCGGACCGCTCGGACAGGACGGATGTCAGCGTCTGGACGTCATCACTCAAAGGCGAAAGGAACGACCGCGACGGAGTGCCGACAATGTCAAAGTCGATTCTGGTGCCCTTGGCGTCGACGGATGCAATGCGCTCCTTGATCCAAAGAGCGAGCTTTTCCGGCGTCCAGAGATCGTTGTAGCGGATATTAAAGCGGAGCGAGCCGCTCATCGGAATGACATTGGATGTCGGGTTGCCGACGTCGATTGTCGTTACTTCGAGGTTCGAAGCCGGGAAGTGCTCCGTCGCCTCATCGAGCTTGGTTGTTGAAATGGCAGTCGTCACAGCGGCCAGCACCGGCAGCGGATTGTTGGCCTTATGCGGATAGGCAACGTGGCCCTGCGTGCCGGTGACGGTGATCTTGCCCGAGAACGAGCCGCGACGACCGATCTTGATGCTATCGCCCAAGGTTTCGGTGGAGCTCGGCTCACCGACAATGGCGAAATCGAAGCGGTGACCGTTATCCGCCATCCAGCGGCAAATCTTCTCGGTGCCGTTTATGCTGTCGGCTTCTTCGTCATTGGTAATGGCGAGCTGGATGATCCCCGCATCCGCCGGGATTGTCGCGCAAGCAGCAACAAAGGCTGCAACACCCGACTTCATATCCGCAGTGCCACGGCCAAACATTTTGCCGTCAGCAATTCGCGGCACAAACGGATCAGAGGTCCAGAAAGCTAAATCGCCCGGCGGCACAACATCGGTGTGGCCACCAAAAAGCAATGTCCGGCCCGCCGCACCGCGCGTCGCAAAAATATTGTCGACGAGATAGGAGCCGTCGCCCTCAAATTTAAGGCGCGTTACCGTGAAGCCGAGCTTGGTCAGCTCAGCGTCCAGCAAATCAAGAACGCCTGCTTCTGTCGGCGTTACCGAAGGGCAGGACACGAGGGCATGAAGAAGCGATTGGGCGTAAGAAGTGGTCATACCCAATGGGTACCGACCACTTCGAGATTTGACAATGCCAGACGCTATTTCACGCTGCAGCATTCACCGGATCAGCGCCATAATTATTGGTGCCGTGGGAGCCCTTTAGAAAACCGAGCTGGATGAACATGTAGATCGCAAAAACCGCAAAGACGAGAACGAGGACACTCATCCACATTGGGGGGACCATATAGGTCAGCCCATTTTCTGTGATGGCGGTCGCTCCAATGGCGCTGGCTTGCAAAAGATTGATGACGACGCTGCCCCCGAGAAGAATGAGAACATCTTTCCCGTCGTTATTGCGATCGTGACGGCGTTTTAGGCCAATGCAATAGGTCGGGTAGAGCAAGGCAAGATTGATCAGCACAGCGAACCAGGCCACGGCAGTGGTGTTGCCTCCAGCCAAAATTCCCAAAACTAATGATGCGACAATCGAGACAACGAACAGGCACAATACGCCGATCCACCACTGTTTGCGCGAAATGCGCCCGTCTGTGGTCAACAGCAAGGACTTCAAACTGTCCATATTTCTCCTCCACATCGGAATCGATCCGACAGGTGAGGATAGGACGCCGACGAAAACTCCGCCAGCGCCCCAAATTTGATAGCGGATTAGTCGCGCAGCAGCTCGTTGATGCCGGTCTTGGAACGGGTCTGAGCGTCCACGGTCTTGACGATAACGGCGCAGTAAAGGTTCGGGCCTGGCGTGCCATCTGGGAATGGCTTGCCTGGCATGGAGCCGGAAACCACGACGGAGTAAGGAGGAACCTTACCGATGTGGATTTCGCCGGTGGCGCGATTAACGATCTTGGTCGACTGACCGATGAAGACGCCCATCGAAATGACCGAGCCTTCGCCAACGATCACGCCTTCAACGACTTCCGAGCGTGCGCCGATAAAGCAATTGTCTTCGATGATGGTCGGGCCAGCCTGCAGCGGCTCAAGCACGCCACCGATACCAACGCCACCGGAAAGGTGAACATTCTTACCGATCTGAGCGCAGGAGCCAACGGTTGCCCATGTATCAACCATGGTGCCTTCATCCACGAAAGCGCCGAGGTTAACGAAGGACGGCATCAGAATGACGTTCTTCGCGATGTGTGCGGAACGACGAACAACGGCACCCGGCACAGCGCGGAAGCCCGACGCGCGCCACATGCTTTCGTCCCAGCCTTCAAACTTGGTCGGAACCTTGTCCCAATAGGTCGAGCCATTGGCGCCACCGGAGATTGGGGCGTTGTCGTTGAGACGGAAGGAAAGCAGCACAGCGCGCTTCAGCCACTGATTGACGACCCACTCGCCGTTGACCTTCTCAGCAACGCGGGCCTGACCGCTGTCGAGCAGGTTCAGCGCAGTTTCAACCGCGTCACGAACGTCGCCTTTAGTGGACGAATTGATTTCGGCGCGGTTTTCAAAGGCGGCGTCGATGGTCTGGGCGAGCGTTTCGAACGACATAGCGGCTCCTAAAGAAATTCTGATGGGGACCATTAGCCGGGGGGAAGAAGGTGTCAACGGCAATACCAGCCCGTGACGTCCTTATTGAAACAAAAATCCCCGCAAACGCGGGGATTTTCAAAGACAAATCAGGAGAGCGCGACTTAGCGCGGCTCAGCCTGTGGATAGACGCCCAAGATGCGGAACTTGTCGGTAAAGAAGTTGAGTTCTTCAAGGGCGAGCTGAACCGAAGGATCATCTGGATGGCCTTCGATGTCGGCATAGAACTGGGTCGCCTGGAAATTCCCACCGACCATATAGCTCTCGAGCTTGGTCATGTTGACGCCATTGGTGGCAAATCCACCCATGGCCTTATAGAGGGCCGCCGGTACGTTGCGCACACGGAAGATAAAGGTGGTCTTCACCTTGCCTTCGTTCGGCGCCAGCTTTTCAGTCGGCGACAGCACCAGAAAACGCGTCGTGTTATGTTCCGCGTCCTCGATATTGCTCGCGATCACATCCAGACCATAGGTCTCGGCGGCAAAACGCGAAGCAATCGCGGCCACAGACTTATCCCCCTTTTGCGCAATCTCGCGTGCAGAGCCCGCCGTATCGACCGCATTAATCGTGCGGAAGCCATGGTCAGAAATAAATTTGCGGCACTGACCAAGCGCAACGGAGAGCGACTGAACGGCTTTCACGTCAGCAAGGGTGGACCCGCGCACGCCCAACAGGTTCATCTCAATGCGCAGATAGGTCTCACCAATAATGTGCAGACCACTCAGCGGAAGCAGGTGGTGAATGTCGGTAATACGGCCATAAAGTGAGTTTTCAACCGGAACGACAGCATAATCTGCCTTACCGGATTGGACCGCATTGAGCGTGTCCTCGAAGGTCACACAGCCCAGATATTCCTCTCCTGGAAAGAAATTAGCCGACGCAGCGTGGCTGAAGGCGCCATTTTCGCCTTGGAAGGCAATCTTCTTTGTCATGGGATATCCGTTTAATTGGCAGGCCGGGCGGTTTTGACGCGGAGGCTTGAGTGTGTCAATGACAGTATAGAGATGCGTGCAACCTTCCTCTGCGTGGGGGAATTGTCGCACCAAAGGATTGGCCTGTTGCACGGCAGCAGGTCTTGATACTATGTTCCGCGCGCGTTGGGCTGGCCGTTGAGGCAGATTCTCCAAAATGGAGTATCTAATGGGCTGGCCCGGAATTGTCCCCGGGGATGGACCGGCAGAGAGACCAAATGAATTCGTTTGAGCTAAACAAGATTTTCGGCGCCGTCCTCGGCACCCTGTTGTTCATCATGGCAGTCGGCTTCCTTGCCGAGTCCGTGTATGCACCGATCGAAAACAACGGGCCAGGCTACAACCTGCCCGAACCAGAAGTTGCCGATGCTGCGGCTGGCGGCGAAGTTGAACAGGCTGTTCCAGTCGCTGTTCTGCTGGCCAGCGCTTCGGCTGACCGTGGCGCGACCGCGGTTCGCAAGTGCCAGTCTTGCCATAACTTCGCTGAAGGCGAACCAAACAAGCAGGGCCCATATCTCTATGACATCATGGGTGGCCCACAGGCACATGCCGACGGCTTCGCCTATTCGGACATCATGACCCAGCATCATAACGATGGCCTGGTCTGGTCCTATGAGAACATGGATGCGTTCCTGGCGAATCCGAAGGGCTACGCTCCAGGCACCAAGATGGCATTCGCTGGCGTAAAGTCCGCTGAAGAACGCGCTGACATCATGGCATACCTGCAGACCCTGTCTGCAAATCCAGCTCCATTCCCAGTTGCTGAAGGCGGCGCTGAAGAAGCAGCTCCTGCTGCAGAAGCTGCGCCAGCCGCAGAAGAAGCCGCACCAGTGGCTGAAGAAGCTCCAGCTGCCGAAGTTGCGCCAGCAACTGAAGGCACCGCAACGCCTGCTGAAGTTGTTGCCCCTGCTGCTGAAGACGCACCAGTTGTTGAAGCTGCTCCGGTTGTCGAAACCCCGACTACCACTGAGACAGAAACTCAGGTTGAAGGCACTCCTGCTGAGCAGGCGCCTGCTACCAGCAACTAAGATTGCGACTGAGCTAGAATCTTTGAAGCCGCGCCCTCAACAAGGCGCGGCTTTTTTGTGTTTTGAGGGAGACATGGAATGCTGCTGCTACACCTATCGGACGTTGATGAAGCAAGCTGGGCCAAGGCGTTTCAAACAGCGCTAGGCGATTATCCAGTTGTGCGCCGCGGGGATGATTTCAACCCCAAGGACGTGCACTACATCTTCGTTTGGAAGCCCAAGGCCGACGCTTTCGAAGGTCTGACCGAACTTCGCGCCATCCTCTCCCTCGGCGCCGGCGTCGACGCGTTGCTTAAGCGTCCTGATTTGCCTGACGCCCCCATCGTGCGCTTTGTCGACAACGACCTCAGCCAGCGTATGAGCGATTATGTCGTTGCCCATGTCACCATGCATCACCGGCAGTTCAGCCGTTTCGCCGCCGATCAAAAAGCGCGTCGCTGGGCACAATATTATCCGCCTGCCTCCCACGAAACACACGTGGGCATCATGGGCATGGGTGTGCTCGGACAAGACGCCGCCAAGCGCCTGCTTCCGCTCGGCTTTAAGGTTTCAAGCTGGAGCCGGTCTGCAAAGCACATCGAGGGCGTCGAGAGCTATGTCGGCGCTGAGCAGTTTGACGCCTTCCTGGCCAATACCGACATTCTGGTCAATCTACTGCCCCTCACCCCTGAAACAACCGGAATTCTCAACGCCGAGACCTTTAACAAGCTGCGCAAGGGCACGCTGCAGGGAGGCCCTGCCATCGTCAATGCGGCGCGTGGTGGGCATCAGCGCGAAGCCGATATTGTGAACGCGTTACAATCTGGAGTTCTGGGTGCAGCGAGCCTCGATGTCTTTGAAGTCGAACCCTTGCCGGAGCAAAGCGCTCTGTGGGACGCGCCAAACTGCTACATCACACCTCACATCGCTGCGATCTCAGATGAACGGAGCGGCGTTCGCTATTTTACGCAGATGATAAACGACCATCGGAACGGGCTGCCCCTCCGTAACGTCGTCGACCGCAAACGTGGGTACTGATCCTATTTTTGTACTAGCGCTTTTTTCTATTAACGGTCAGCATGGTCACAACAATTTCTTGGAGGCTCAATGTCCGAAACTGCAGCCAAAGTGAGTTTTTATGATCGCCTTAAAACGGCGACCAAACACCGATTTGCAGAACCCATTCTGGCAGCACTGTGCTTCCTCGAAGCGATGATTATTCCAGTATTCCCAGAGATTATGCTGGCCCCCATGATCATTGCAGATCGTCTCCGCGCCTGGCGTCTCGCAGCTATTTGCACGGTCGCTTCCGTTGCTGGAGGCCTTGCAGGCTATGCGATTGGCTATTTCCTGTTTGATAGCATTGGTCGCGCCATTATCGATTTCTACGGCGCCGCCGATGGCTTTGGCGCGCTGCGTCAAAGCTTTAATGACAACGGCCCCCTGATGATCCTGATCGGAGCGCTGTCTCCGATTCCTTATAAGGTCATCACCATCACCAGTGGCGTGGCCGGTCTCGATCTCTGGACCTTTGTGATCTACGGCATCATTGGTCGCGGACTGCGCTACTTCGTGCCATGCGGTCTCTTCTATTTCTTCGGCCCAATCGCTGGCGAGTTCATCGAGAAACACAAGAAGTGGGCAGGGATTGGCATGGTTGCCTTGGTCGTGGTGGGCTTTGCTATGGCGCCACTCCTGTTCCCGAAGGCGGGCACCGAGATTGCCGATGCCGCCATCGAAGAAACCACAGGTATCGACCTGATCACCAACTAAACTACGGGGCGTTAAGCCCCGTAGCGCTGCTTCAGCAGTACATAGAGCACGCGTATGCCTTGGTCGGTTGCCCCGACCGGGCGCCCCGGACGCAATTCCGGTGCCCAAGCAAAAATGTCCATATGCACCCACGCGCTAGCGTTTTTGACGAAACGCTGCAGGAACAGCGCGGCGATAATCGACCCGCCAAATCCTCCCGCTCCAGTATTGTTCATATCGGCAATTTTGGAGTTGAGCTGGCTTCCATAGTTCGCCCATAGCGGCAGCGGCCACACGGGGTCCTCGACCTTCGGGCCGAGATCCGCCATGGCATAAGCAAGGCTATGATCAGAGCTATAGGTCGCCGGCAGTTCTGGTCCGAGCGCTATGCGCGCAGCCCCCGTCAACGTTGCCATGTCGACGAGGAGATCAGGCGCTTCCTCATCCGCCAATGCCAGTGCGTCGGCCAAGATCAAACGACCTTCCGCGTCGGTATTGCCAATCTCGACAGTCAGCCCGGCCCGCGAGCGGATAACGTCTCCAGGTCTAAACGAATTGCCCGCGATTGAATTTTCGACAATCGGGATCAACACGCGGAGGCGCACTGGGAGTTCCGCATTCACCACAGCATGGGCAAGGCCAAGAATATTGGCAGCGCCGCCCATATCCTTTTTCATCATCAGCATGCCTGCTGCGGGCTTGATATCCAAACCGCCAGTATCAAAGGTGACGCCCTTACCAACTAGCGTCACCTTAGGATGACTTTCGTCGCCCCAGCTGAGGTCAAGCAAGCGTGGGGCCTGAGCGTTCGCCCGACCCACGGCATGGATCAGTGGCAGATTTGCGCCCAGCAAGTCATCACCCACAATGGCCGTAACCTTCATGCCATTGCGACGCGCGAAGTCCCTAATCGCTTGGTCCAAGGCATCCGGGCCAAGATCATTGGCGGGCGTATTGATAAGATCGCGAGCGAGGAAAGCACCTTGGGAGAGGAAATCAACCTCATCAGCATCTGCGTCGTCAGGCATTTCGAGCTGCGGGCTCGGTTTGGCGTCGCGGTACCGATCAAAGCGATAAGCACCCAGCTTAAACGCTGTGGCCGCCTGTGTGGCGTCGCCATACTGCCCTTCCAGCGCATAAGTGCCCTCGGGCAGATTGCTTCCAGCCAGACCAACCGTAAAGGGATTCAGGCTTTCGCTCGGCCCCATGCCCAAAAGCCATGCGGTGATATCGCCCTGCGCATCGGGAACTGCCAGCAGCTTTCCGGTCTGGCCGGAAAAACCGTGCGCCTGCGCCCATTTGCGCTGGACATCGGTAAGCGCGGCATCGTCCAAAGCGCCGTCAACAATTGCAATGACCGGTGTAGCCGAAGTCTTGGCCATCAGACTCTCCAGATTATTTTGGCGTGTTCTAGCCCCGAACGGGGTTCTGGCACCATCCAACTCCGGAAATAGTTTTCTGGCAACGGCGCGAACTACCTAATTCCCGAACAAAAAAGGGCTATTGCGACTACTAAAAGGGAAAACAAACGCGTTGCGCGCCAACAGAATGATCAAGCACGCAAACAGACCTCTCCACCACCCCTGCAATTGATAGCAACATTATGGGTTTAACCCAATATTAGGGTTAATGATCTATTGCCAAGCAAGGGGTCATGTCCCGGAGGAAACCATGCCTCGGGTAAAATACGATAGATTTTGGATGCATTGTGTTCTGGCTGTTGGTTTGACGGCTGTGACGCTATCGGGCTGTACCAGTTCGAGAAATTACAATGGTTCGGGCACAGGGCCATTTGCGGCCAGTCAAAAACAACCGACGCTTGAGCAACTGACTGCGCGCTATAAGTCCAACCCGCGCGACCGCAACAATACAATTCAATACGCCACCCATCTGCGCGCAATAGGCCAGCCGGAACAGGCCATGGCGGCCTTAGAGGCGACCCTTGCCGCACACCCCAAGGACGTTCCGATTTCCATTGCCTATGCCAAGGCCCTGACGGCTGCGGGCCGGTTTGAGCAATCTCTCAACGTCATAGACAATGTTCTGCGCACGGACGCTCCAGATTGGAGCGCACTGTTGGTCAAAGGCGCGACCTTGGATCAGATGGGGCGGAACAGCGAAGCACGGCGCATTTACACGCAGGCCGCAGCTCTTGCACCGAACGAAGCCTCGATCGAAACCAATCTTGGCCTATCCTATGCGATGACCAATGAACTGAGCCTGGCCGAGCAGCACCTGCGCAAAGCCGTCAGCATGCAAGGGGCATCGACACAGACCCGTCAAAACCTGGCATTGGTTTTCGGCCTACAGGGACGCTTTGATGAGGCGCGCAAAATCTACGCCGCCGAGCTTCCGCCTGATCAAGTGGAATCCAACATGGCTTACATCAGAGCGCTGCTGACCCAGCAAAACCGTTGGGACCTGCTCAAGGATTAAGGCCCTCGATTAGCCGCCGCCGACCGTGCTTGCGACGCTGCCAGTGAAGACTTTGATCATTGCTGGCGACAGGACCACGATAAACAATACGGGCAGCAGGAAGAGGATGAGCGGCACGGTTAGTTTCGGCGGCAATGCGGCTGCCTTCTTCTCCGCTTCCATCATACGCGCTTCACGCCCTTCTTCAGCCATGACACGCAAAGCCTGACCTACAGAGGTGCCATAGCGATCGGCCTGAATAAGTGCGGTCATGACCGCCCTAACGTTGTCGAGCCCTGTGCGTCGGCCGAGGTTTTCATAGGCGCGTGAGCGATCTTCCAGAAATGATAGCTCGGCATTGGTCAGCGTCAGTTCTTCGGCAAGCTGCGGTGACTGACCGCCGATTTCCTTGGCAACGCGCTTTATGGCGTGCTCCATGGACATGCCAGCCTCAACGCACAACAGCATCAAGTCCAACACATCTGGCCATGCGCGACGGATAGAGGCTTGGCGCTTCTGGATTTTGTTTTTCAACAATAGCACTGGCAAGTAGGCGCCGACGACCCCAATCGCAACGGAGTAGGCGAGGCTCAGATACATGGGTCGATCACCAGGCGCTACGACGACTAAGTAGAAGATCGCAAACAGCAATACGGCAACCGGTGTCGTGAACCGCACGAAGAGATATTTGGTCAACTCGGCCGGACCACGCAGTCCAGCCATGGACAGCTGGTCGAGCGTATTTTCGTCCTGGAAGGCTTTCCGCAGATCAAATCTGTCGACGGCCTTGCGCATATAGGCCTTTGTATTGTCATCGCGGCGGATCGAACTTCGGTCGGCTACTGCCGCAGAGCTCCCACGCAACCGAGACATCTCCTGGGCCCGCATTTTCTCGCGCTCCAGTGCCACGCGCTGAATGCGCCCTTTGAGCTCCTGCTTGACCAGAAGACTGGACCCAAAGGTAAACACCGCAGCCGTCGCCGAGATGGCAGCAAGGGCCGCAATCAAAAACTCGCGTTGGGTTACAAGCGCGATGATGTCCACGGCTACCCCCCTAGATCTCGAACTGAACCATGCGGTGCATGACAAAAACGCCTGCACTCAGCATGAACACAGCAATGGCCAAACACACATTGCCAACGGGTGTCGTGAAAAGTGGGGCCAGATAGGCCGGCGACACAACGGAGATCAGAACGGCCACAACAATTGGCAGCGCGCCGATAATCGCCGCCGATGCCTTCGCTTCAGACGACATTGCCTTGACCTTGGCTTTCATCTTTTTGCGGTTGCGCAGAACTCGCGCCAAATTGCTCAGGGCTTCTGAGAGGTTACCGCCAGACTGTTGCTGCACGGTGATAACCACAACGAAGAAATTCACCTCAGGCAGAGGCACGCGCTCCAACAGGATCTGAATGGACTCTTGCATCGAGAAGCCGAAAGCCTGCTGATCCAAGATGCGACCGAACTCAGAGCGAACTGGTTCCTTGGTGTCCTTGGCGACAACACGCACCGTATCATTGAGCGGCAGACCCGTTTTAACGCCACGGACAATCGCTTCAATGGCATTGGGTAATTCGTCCAAGAACCGATCTTGATATTTGCGGCGCTTACGCATGACGTAAAAGCGTGGACCTAGATACCCACCCGCGGCAGCAATGATGGCCGCAAAATAAAACGGCACCTGCGCCACAACCAAAAGCCCAAAAAGCACAACACCGAAGATAATCGAGTTGCGAATATAGGCAGCGGGTGTCGTGGTCATTCCCGCCTGAAACAACATGGCTGGGATGGTCAACCGGCGGTTGGCTTTCAACTCATCCTGCTGCGCCTTGAGCGCCTGCTGCACCGTTTTGCGCCGATTATCCCGGACACGGCTCTCCCCGGCAACGCGCCGATTGATGGAGACATCACCTTGATAGACCTTGAGGCGCTGCTTTGCGCGCTGGCCACCCGCGGCCGCGGGGACAAACGCCAAGGCCAATGCACCGGCAACAACAACGAACAAAATGATGAGCAGCACGCTTGTGGTCATATTCTACTTACTCGCCATTTCGCGATGCTCAATGTTGGACGCCTCCAAGGCTTCCACCAAGTTGGCCTCTTCGTTGAAGTAGCGCGCGCGTTCCGTGAATTGAGGCTTGGTAATACCGGTCGAATGGTGACGCCCGAGGAGCATGCCGTTCGCGTCTTCACCCATGATGTCATAGGTGAAGATATCCTGTGTCACGATCACATCCCCTTCCATGCCCAGCACTTCGGTAATGTGGGTGATGCGGCGCGAACCATCGCGTAGTCGCGCGGCCTGAACGATCACGTCGATCGAAGACACGATCATTTCGCGAATGGTGCGGCTCGGCAGCGAGTAGCCGCCCATGGTGATCATCGATTCCAAACGCGAAAGCGCCTCTCTCGGCGAGTTGGCGTGCAGAGTGCCCATAGAGCCATCGTGGCCCGTGTTCATCGCCTGCAGGAGATCGAAGGACTCCGGACCACGCACTTCGCCGACGATGATGCGTTCAGGGCGCATACGCAGACAATTCTTGATAAGATCACGCATGGTGATCTCGCCTTCCCCCTCCAAGTTCGGAGGACGCGTTTCAAGGCGGACAACGTGTGGTTGCTGCAGTTGCAATTCGGCCGAGTCTTCGCAGGTAATCACCCGCTCATCTTTTTCGATGAAGGCTGTCAAACAGTTGAGCAGTGTGGTCTTGCCCGAACCCGTGCCGCCTGAGATCAAAATATTGGCACGCACGCGGCCCAGAATACGCAGCACTTCCGCGCCCTCAGAGGAAATAGAGCCGTATTTGACCAGCTGCTGAAGGGTGAGCTTGTCCTTTTTAAATTTACGAATGGTCAGCGCTGCGCCGTCAATGGCAAGAGGCGGCGCGATAACGTTCACACGCGACCCGTCAGGCAAGCGCGCGTCGCAAATTGGCGAGCCTTCATCGACACGGCGACCGACCTGCGACACGATACGCTGGCAGACATTCATCAAATGCGCATCATCGCGGAAGCGCACGTTTGTCAGCCGGACCTTGCCGCCGACTTCGATGTAACAGCGCTGCGAGCCGTTCACCATGATATCGGCAATGTCATCGCGTGCGAGCAGCGGCTCGAGCGGGCCGTAACCCAGCACGTCGTTGCAAATGTCTTCAAGCAGATCTTCCTGCTCGGCAATCGACATCGCGATGGATTTCAGCGCAATGATTTCGGAGACGATGTCGCGAATTTCCTCGCGCGCCGACTGGCTCTCCATCGTCGCCAACTGGCTCAGGTCAATCGAGTCAATCAGCGCATTAAAGATCGCTGACTTGGTCGAGAAATATTCCTTGGCTCGCGGGTTTTCAGCCTGTGCTTTGACGTCGAGAACGTCGTCCGTACTCTTCGCACGACTGGCAGAGCTGTCTGCGTCAGGCTGGCGGCGTTGCGCAGGGGACGACACCGCTCCCGGTGGCGGGCTGGCGATTGGACGCGGGAGCTCAGAAACTCCGGGCGTATTGCCGCCAAATGTCGTTCGCTTGCCAAACATATCTCATACTTCCTAACGCCGAAGCCTGACTTAGGCGCGCTTTTTGAACAGGGTGGATAGGTTGAGCAGTGACCCGCCCTTCCCCCCTGCCTGCCCCACTGCGCGACCAGTCACCTGAAAGCCAATGCTACGGTAGATGTCGTTAATCTTGTTGGATGCTTGTACTTCAGCGATCATCTGGCCATTGTTCGCCGCTGTACCAAACAGATGTGCATCAAAGCCGATCTGCCCGATCAGCGAACATTCCACCGACGTCGCGAACTCGTTCGGATTGATCTCCGGACGCTTCGGTATGCCAACTTTGTTCATCACCAACTTGGGTGCTGCCTCTGTTGGGCGCATGATCTTGATCGCATCAGACAAATTCTTAGCGTTGCGCAAATTGGCCAGATCGGGCTCGGCCACGACCACAACTTCATCAACCGAAGCCAATGTCTGCCGTGTCCAGCTATTCCACACATGCGGAATATCCAAGATGATCACGGGTACCGATTTCTGGCAGATCTCGATGACCTGCTCGAAGTCGCGTTCGCCAAAATCCCACGTCTGATCAAGCGATGCCGGAGAAGCGAGCAGGCTGATGTGGTTAGCCGCCTTGCTCATCAGGCGATCAAGCATGGTTTGATCGACCTTTTGGCTGGCCAACATTGCATCACCCAAACCATGGGGCGGATCTTGGTTGAAGTTCAGCCCTGCCGTGCCAAACGGCAAATCCATATCGATAACGAGGCAATCCTGACGGAGCGAGGAGGCGATTGCCCAAGCGACGTTATGCGCGACAGTTGAACTCCCGGCCCCGCCCTTGGCGGAAACAAAGCCAATCGTTCGCCCGATAGGCGCCGCGCCCTCTGCGACATAGATGTCGGTAATAGCCGCGACCAGTTCCTGAGGGCTAGCCGGCAGAACCACATATTCCGAAATGCCGTTGCGGATCAGCTCACGATACAAGAGCACGTCATTGACATGCCCGAGTACGATGACTCGTGTTGCCGCGTCACACACCTCAGACAGGCGCCCCAATGCCGCAACGATCGCGCCAGGTGTGAGTGTCGATTCCACAATGATCAAGTTTGGCGTCGGGTTCGACTTGTAAGTCTCTATCGCCCCTTCAACGCCACCGTTGTGCGTGGTCAGCGCGACTTTAGACATGCGTCGATCTTGTAGAACGGCTTCGACAAGCTGTGCTGTCTGCGTGTTCTCGCAAAATGCCTGGACAGTGATGCGCGGCACGAGCCGAGCGCCAGTTGCGATCTCTGCCGCCACCTCTTCAGTCTTTGCTTTATCCGGCGTCAGGAAACTCATACGCACTGCTCCTCAATCCAACTCAATCGAGAACGAAGCCAACATTGCCGCTGAAACCGCCTCGGAACTCACCCGTCGATCCGACCCCGTATTGATGTTCAATACGCCCGAGGAAGATCGCCTCTGCATCGCCGCTCATGGCGAACTTGTCGGTCGGCACCGCAAGAGTGCCTGCGGGAGCCGCGTTGACGAGGTAAGGGGTAACCAAGATCACCAATTCGGTCTGTTGCGTCTGGAACTCGCGGGACCGGAACAGCGCGCCGAGGATAGGAATATCACCCAAGAGCGGGAACTGTTTGATGTTCTGGCTGGTGCTCTCTTGCAGAAGGCCGCCGATGGCGAGCGTCATGCCGCTCGGCAGCTCAACCGAGGTGGAGGCTTGCCGCTTGGTGAGCGAGAAATCCGCTTGCGGTTCAGACACCGAAGTATCGACCTTGAGCCCGATCACCCCATTCGATTTCACCACAGGCTCGAACGAGAGCTCGACACCATAAGGCTTAAATACGACGGTCCGCTGCAATCTGTTGCCTTCGCCGCCGTCGCCACCCTCTGCTGGATCATAGGAGTAATACGGAAGTTCGCCACCAGCGAGGAACTTGGCTTCTTCGCCTGAAATGGCTGTCAGTGTCGGCTGCGCCAGAACCCTGAGCGCCCCCTTATCCTCAAGCGCCCGGATAACGCCTAAGACCGAATTACCATTGTCAGAGAACCTTGCATTCAAGCCATATGGGCTTTCACTATCCACCAGAGTGGTTGCGAATTGCAGGAGGTTGGCCGTTCCAACATTGAAGGCAGCACCAAAGTTTATGCCGAATTGCTTGGCCACATCGCGCTTCACTTCGGAAACGGTGACCTGCAGCATCACCTGCTGGGCTCCCGCCACGTCCAAGATATTGGCGACGTTATCCGCAGATCCAGCGAATTGAGTGGCAACAGCGGTGGCCCGTTCACGATCTTCACCCGAGCGGACGTTGCCCGTCAGGACGACCCGGCTGGACCCATCGAGACCCGGAACGGATTCCACGCGAATGTTGGAGTTTGGCAAGACACGCGCCAGCGCGGTTTGAAGCGCAGCTCCAACCGCCGACTCCGCCTCGTTGATCGCAATATCGAGCACCTGGATGGTCCGTCCAGCGTCATCAAGGAAGAAGATGTTGGTCTTGCCCGAAGACATGCCCTGCACGATGGCTCTGGTTCTGGTGCGCATAATCGCGGCAGCGATCTCGGGCTGCGAGACCACCACCTCCGCGACACCCGCGGGCAAGTCGACGATCAGAGATTTGTTACGTTCGATGCTCAAGGGGCGGACGGCCCCATAGGCGCTGGGTTGAATGGCGATTTGCGCCTGTGATTGCGCTTGAACAGGCGACAGACCCGTTGCCGACAACATCGCGACACCCAGCCCGAAGGCCAGTGTCGCCGCTCTACCGGACAATGATCGATTTGTGTTGGCCGTTTTCATCACTCTCGAACTCTCACTGCGGCAAAACTTGCGGAGCGGCGGGACCAGTTTGAACCTCTGGCAGGCTGGCGGAGTCATAAGCGGTTTCAGCAGGGACGGGCGACACTTGCCCCGCACTGGTTACAACGTTCTGTTCGCGCCCGTAGCGGATCAGACGAACAGGCTGGTTGGATCCAAAGCGTTGCTCATCGGACCGATTAAAGTCAGCGACCGATCTGAGCGTCAGGCTTAACTGGCCACGGGTCGAGGAATTAATCAGCGTTTCCGCCTGTCCCGGGTCCAGCTCTAAGGTGGCAATCGTGTCTGACACGAAGGTCGTGGGCGGGGTGGTGTTATTGGGGTCCTCACTGCCCCCAGACTGCCCCATCTCGCCGAGGCGCGTGCCAATAGCCAAAACGCGAACATCGGAAAGGATCAGTTCTGACTGTTGCCCAAGGTCGGTCGGGGTGGTGAGCACAACGTCGACATGATCATTCGGTACGACAAAGCCGCCAGCGCTCGACACTGGAGAGACCGCCACCGAAACGCCGCGCTTTCCTGGTGCCAGCACAGCCGACAAATATCCGCTATCGGATCGTACCAGTTTGGCTTCACGAATGGGCTCACCCGGGAAGAGTTCAAACCGCGCGATTGCACCGATGAGTTCCGTCTGTGCCTCTGGCATGGCTGTCACGGTCACAAACTCGGGCCGCAGCGCCTGTTCAGGCCAATCCTGCCATTGGGTGCTCTCGGCGAGCAGGCGTTCACCCACGCCGATCCCACGGCTTGCGACAAGCACCTGCACCTTCGCTTCAGGAACAATTTGAGTGGCAACTGCCTGCGGCGCAGACGGCTCAGGTGTGCTGCCGCCGCGGGTAACCAAGATGGCGGCGAGGCCACCGGCAATCAACGCGACAGCAATGAGAATGATTCGCGCCGGTCTCATGACCCCCCCAAAGGCTCAGCGGGCTAAGGCCAGCTTCCTTTGTAGACCATGAAATAAAAGGGTCAAAACTTGGTTAATCAGGCCTTGATTACTAAGGTTAACAATCTGAGATACTTCAAAATCGCACCTCTATATCGCACCCAAACGAACACGCTTCAACTATGCCAAGTCCAGAAAGATATTGATCAATTTCAGCTTTGAACCAGGAGATTGTAGATCAAAGTTTCGGGGTAAACAAAAACTGCGGCAATTGCCAATGCAATGCCATAAGGCACCCCGTTCTTCCGGTTATGCAATCGACTCAGCCATTCATACCGAGTGATCCACACCTCGAGAGGGAGTGATCTTAAGAACAAAATGAGGATAGTTAGGATGCCACCAAATACACTAGCGTAGACGAGATATGGCAGCACTTGCCCGGCGCCCAACCACAGTACAGTTGCGGCTGCAAACTTGGCATCACCACCACCAATTACGTTGAGGGCAAAGAGACCAAAGGCCACGACCAAGACCGCAAAGGCGCACAGCACATGAATGCCAATCGCCTCCCAGGGCATTTGGGCAATGATCGCAGCGGGGAAGAACGCAAGCCCTACGGCCAACACCAGCCAATTCGGGATCCGCATCGTGAACAGATCCGAAATAGCGGCAAAAAACATCAAGGCTGGAAAATAGAAAATTCCAAAGTAAGACAATTAGAACTTGCCCCGACAAAAAGAAAAAGGGAGGCGAACCTCCCCTTAAACTATATCTGTTCTAGCGCTTATCCTGGCACCTGAACGTTTCCAAGACGGCCGCCGATATTATTAAACAGCGAACCTAGGTTGTTTCCAAGCAAAGAAGCACCGGCAATGATCCCTACGGCCACAAGCGCCGCAATCAGGCCGTATTCAATAGCGGTTGCGCCGGACTCGTCCTTAGCAAAACGTGCAAAAATCTTCATACCCAAGCTCCTCATCGGCGATCATGGCGTGCTCTCCACAACGGGACGAGCACAGGTTGAACATGACTACAAACTACCCATGCCAAGTTGAAGGAGAGTTAATCCTCATTAGGTAGCAACAACTTACGAATGTACTCATGTAGTCTTGGTGTTTTTCTGGTTAACACAATCGCCGTGTTTTTCACCAACACCGCACACAAGGCGATAAAATCAGAACAATTTTTACGGGACAGAATTCCCAATAAGAACGCGATCTATTCGACAGCCCGCTTCCTCACTATAAATTTTCCCATAAATTTGCCTTGTATTTACCATTCTCGCCCAGATTCACTCTGACCACAGTAACTTCAGGATTTGGTGGAATGCCCCGCACACTCGCAACTACTCTGCTTATCATTGCCGTGAGCATTCCATTCCCCATTATGGCCCAAGACGGCTCACCCATTACTGTACAAGCAAATATGGCGCGCGTTCTGCGCATCAATGCACCAGCCGCGACGGTCATCGTTGGCAACCCCGGCGTTGCAGACGTGACGATCCAAGATCCTCAAACTTTGGTTCTCACCGGTAAAAGCTACGGCCAAACCAATCTCATCATCCTAGACGCCATGGGCGAACCGATTGCGGACACGCTTGTAGAGGTCACGCAATTGCAGGCTGGGGTGATGACAGTTTATCAGGGGCTCAATCGGACCAGCCTGTCCTGCGCCCCGGTGTGTCAACCTGTCGTCATGATGGGCGACGATGCCAATTTCTCCGGACAGGCACTGGCCTCCGCGCAATTGGTCCAATCAGCGGCCAATTGAACGGTCTCGTTTTCATCAAATTTGCGCAAATATGCAGAAAGGCTCGTTAGCGTTCTGCAGTCTACCCTGCTCAGGGACAAATTCAGGACATCCCTTCAATGGTGCGAGCCAGCTCACGGCGCAAACTTCTCTATGCCGCACTCCGCGACACGCGTGGCGCGACCGCCGTGGAGTTTGCTCTGTTGGCCATCCCGTTTTTTGGGCTTATCGCTGCCATCTTACAAACCTCCCTGGTCTTCATATCCAGCCAAGTCCTTGAAAGCGCGGTCATCGACGCATCGCGCTATGTACGCATTGGAGAGGCGCAAAAACAGGGCACAGCCGAATACAAAAAGCAGATATGTGACCGCCTTTATGGGCTCTTCGGCGATTGTCAGGACATGCATCTGCGCGTCGATACGATCCAGACCTTTAAAAGCACCGCTCCAACAATACCCGTCGACATCACCTGCCCAGCCGAGTGCGATTGGACCACACCAGAAACTTGGGCCCCAGGAGGGGCGTCCAGCGTTGTCATGGTACAAGCCTACTTCCGCTATCCCGTTCCGATCCCCCTTGGCCCTTTGAGCATCGCTAACCTAGCGGATGGGACGCGCCTCATTGGCTCGACGTTCGTCTTTATGAACGAGCCCTTCTGATGCGCGCGCGCTCCAAACTCCGCTCTCTCGTCGCCAAAACCTTATCGAACGAGAACGGCGTTGCCGCTGTTGAGTTTGCGCTCGCGATGCCGATCATGCTCGTTCTCTATCTGGGCTCAGTCGAGGGCAGCACGCTCATCATCTTGGACCGCAAAGTCCAAACTGCGGCCAGTGCTCTCGGTGATCTTGTAGCGCGTACCAATGGCACGCTCTCTCAGGGGACTTTGGAAGACTATTTCCAGGCGGCCAGTGGCATTATGCATCCCTACGACAGCACAACTGTCGTTCAGACAATTGCCGGCGTTGAAGTGTCAGCGGCCGGAGAGGCTGTGGTCAAATGGTCTAAGCAGTATACCGACGGCCAAATCGTGCCCGCAGAGGGTTTTACAATAGAACTACCGCAAGAGATGACGGATCTCGCTCTTGGCCGTGTGGTCATCGTCGCTGAAACCAGCTATGAATACAGCCCGAGCTTTGCTGTCGTTGTCGATCAGACGGTGCAACTGCACCGCACCAGCTATCACATCCCCCGCACCACCACGGGTGTGATCGTCTCCCCATAGCCTTGCTTGCCCAATGCAACACTGCATGGCAGAAGCAGGGACCATTCCTTAAAGCTAAGCGATCATGGACGACCACATTATTCCCGTATTCGATCTGGGCGGCGTATTCGTCGACTGGAACCCTATGTACCTGTTCCGCAAGCTCTTTGAGACTGAAGAAGACGCGCAGTGGTTCCACGAGACGATCTGCACCAGCGATTGGAACTTGGAGTTCGACGCCGGCGAAAAATATTCTGAAGGCGTTGCCAAGCTCGTTACTCGCTTTCCAAAATACTGGCGCGAAATTCAAGCCTTTGACACGCGCTGGAAAGAGACCTTTGGTCCCTTCATTCAGGGTACTATCGACATCCACAACGAACTGATTGAACAGGACGTCCCAACCTTTGCCATTACCAACTTCTCTTGGGAGAAGTGGATGACCTGCTTGGGTGAATGGCCGTTCCTCGAAAAGTTCGATGGCGTTGTCGTCTCAGGGCTCGAAAGACTGGTCAAACCCGATCCACGCATCTACCGCACCTTCTGTGATCGTTATGCTCTCGCCCCAGACAGCTGCGTTTTCATCGACGATAGCGAACCCAACATCGTTGCCGCACGCAAGTTTGGCATGAAGGGTATCCATTTCAAGGACCCTGGCCAATTGCGGTCGGAACTGATCACCCTGGGCCTGCCCCTAAAGGCCTAAAATTCAGCTCCGCGCACACTTTGCGCGGAGCATTTCCGTTGCCCCACGCTGTACCCAAGCCGCTTCCCACCTCCGCCGTTGGCGCAGGGCTCTGACCTCTTCGATCAGGCGAGATGGTCCGCTTGCAAAGCCGGGCCTTATAGGCACCTCTCCCCCAACAAACACCGCTTTGCCTCCCTCCCCCTTGCGGGGAGGGATTGAGGGTGAGGGGGTATCAGAAATCGCAGCCTACCTTCACCTCGCCCCTCCGGGGAGAGGTCGGCCCTCTAGGGCCGGCTGAGGGGGCTTGTTGCGGGCATGGAGATCCAACCCAGCACACCATTCCAGTCCTTCCCCCGGTTGCGGGGGAGGTGAGGTGGGGGCAATTGTGCGGAGCTTAGAAACGCAAAAAGCCCCGCTTGGGGCGGGGCTTTTTGTATTTGGTTTTGATGATCGTCGAGAGATTTTATGTTTTTGGCAGACCTTGCAGTGACCTACTCTCCCAAGTCTTGAGACTTAGTACCATTGGCGCGGAGGAATTTGACGGTCGAGTTCGGGATGGGATCGGGTCTTGGGCTCCTCGCAAGAACCA
>NZ_JABBDZ010000016.1:0-85278 GCF_012847305.1 Devosia sp. MC1541 | reverse complement strand
TGGTTCTTGCGAGGAGCCCAAGACCCGATCCCATCCCGAACTCGACCGTCAAATTCCTCCGCGCCAATGGTACTAAGTCTCAAGACTTGGGAGAGTAGGTCACTGCAAGGTCTGCCAAAAACATAAAATCTCTCGACGATCATCAAAACCAAATACAAAAAGCCCCGCTCACCAGCGGGGCTTTTTGCGTTTCTAAGCTCCGTACAACTGCCCCCACCTCACCTCCCCCGTAACTGGGGGAGGGACTAGAACGGTGTGCTGGGTTGGAGCTGCAGGCACGCAATAAGCCACCTCACCCGGCCCTAGAGGGCCGAACTCTCCCCCGAAGGGAGAGGTGAAGAAGCGGCGATCCCGGCCAAAACTCCCCGCACCCTAAATCCCTCCTCGGAAGGGATAGGGAGGCAAAGCCGTGTGTGTTGTGCATGCTAGGCTCAGAATAGGGGAAGTCGTTTGCATCTTCACTTCGCCCAAGAGGGCACCCTCTTCCCTGAGGGAGAGGTGAAAAGAGGTTCTACCGATCTCTCAAAAGAGTACCAGATTCGCAGTTGGGGGTTTCCCGTGGTTCACCGCAACTTGCGAGTTCCATAAGTGCGGCCGTGCCAGTCTGGGAAGCCCTCCTCATTGAGGTGGCGGCCTTCTATGCACGATGAGAAGGCATTACAGTGGGTAGCTAATAGCGGTAAATTTCAGTCGAGTCGTTTGCTCGGACGGTTTTGTGGACCGTCCGAGCGTCGATTGAGGGTTACAGGCCCATGTTGGCGAGGACCGCCAAGAGAAGTAGGGCAACGATGTTGGTGATCTTGATCATCGGATTAACGGCAGGGCCTGCCGTGTCCTTGTAGGGGTCGCCGACGGTATCGCCGGTGACTGAGGCCTTATGGGCGTCGGAGCCCTTGTAATGTTTAACGCCGTGGCTGTCGGTGAACCCGTCTTCAAAACTCTTCTTGGCATTGTCCCAAGCACCACCACCGGCGGTCATGGAAATAGCGACGAAGAGGCCGGTGACAATGACGCCCATCAACATGGCGCCAAGTGCGGAGAAGGCATTGGCCTGTCCGGCAATTGCATTGATGACGACATAGACAAAGATTGGCGAAAGGACGGGAAGCAAAGAGGGGATAATCATCTCCTTGATCGCGGCCTTTGTCAGCATATCGACGGCCCGGGCGTAATCCGGCTTTGAGGTGCCCGCCATAATGCCTGGATCTGCTTTGAATTGGCGGCGAACCTCTACCACAACGGACTGCGCTGCTCGGCCGACTGCAGTCATGGACATCCCGCCAAAGAGGAAGGGCAGCAATCCGCCAAAGAGCAGGCCGACTACGACATAGGGATTGGCCAGATCGAAACTGACGTCGAGATCGGTATAGTAGTGTTTGAGGTCTTCGGTATAAGCGGCAAAGAGCACAAGTGCGCCCAAACCAGCCGAGCCAATGGCATAGCCCTTGGTGACGGCCTTGGTGGTATTGCCGACGGCATCGAGAGCGTCGGTATTGTGACGGACCGAGGCATCGAGACCGGCCATTTCAGCAATACCGCCAGCATTGTCGGTGACCGGGCCAAAGGCGTCGAGTGCGACAATGATACCGGCTAGAGCCAGCATGGTGGAGACTGCAATGGCGATACCGAAAAGACCCGCAAGCGAATATGTTACGATAATGCCTGCAATGATGACCAGAGCGGGTAGCGCGGTTGATTCCAACGACACTGCTAGGCCCTGAATGACATTGGTGCCGTGGCCGCTGACCGAAGCTTCGGCGATAGAATTGACAGGACGGCGGTTGGTGCCGGTGTAATATTCGGTGATGACGATAATCAGCCCGGTAATTACAAGGCCGGTGGCGCCGCACCAGAACAGGCTCCAAGGAGTAAAGGTCTTGCCCTGCACGTCGATGGCCGCGTTAAGATCGCCAAACATGAGCCAGAGAACAGGCAGTAGTGCAATCAGGGAGAGCACGCCAGAGGCGATAACGCCCTTATACAGAGCCCCCATAATATTGTTGTCGGAACCGAGCTTGACGAAATAAGTGCCGATGATGGAGGTGACGACGCAAGCGCCGCCAATCGCAAGGGGCAGAATCATGCCAATGAGTTTGAACTGCTCCGGCAGGATGATGGCGGCAAGAACCATGGTAGCAACAATGGTCACTACATAGGTTTCAAAGAGATCAGCCGCCATGCCCGCGCAGTCGCCAACATTGTCGCCGACGTTATCAGCAATGGTCGCGGGGTTACGTGGATCATCTTCGGGAATGCCTGCTTCGACTTTACCCACCATGTCACCGCCAACGTCAGCACCCTTGGTGAAGATACCGCCGCCGAGACGCGCGAAGATCGAGATAAGCGAAGCGCCAAAGCTAAGGGCCACGAGGGCGTCAATGACCGTGCGGCTGGTTGGGGCAAAGCCCATCCCAGTCAGCAACATGAAATAGAGGGTGACACCGAGAAGGCCCAAACCTGCCACTAACATGCCGGTTACGGCACCCGATTTGAATGCCAGATCAAGGCCTTTGCTCAGGGAGCCTATAGCAGCCTGGGCAACACGCACGTTGGCACGAACGGATACATTCATACCGATGAATCCAGCCGCCCCGGACAGCACAGCCCCAATCAGAAAACCGATAGCGGCATAAGGGCCAAGCAAGAGCCAAGCAGCAATCAGGATGACTGCACCGACGATAGCAATCGTCGTGTATTGACGCTTGAGATAGGCGGAAGCGCCTTCTCGAACCGCCGCAGAAATTTCCTGCATACGCGCTGAGCCCGCGTCGGCTTTGAGCAAATTCTGTGTAGTTACAACGCCATAAATAATAGAAAGACCGCCGCTAATAACGATCAGCCAAAGTGCTAGACCCATTGATAGTCCCTCGATGTTTCCTCCAGGGACTCAACATGGAGGCGAGGTCTTTGCCTCGTTCACTTCCATACGAAATAGAGCCCCTTCCGCAACAAAGATTAACTTTATTGTGAAGTTAGGCAATGGTGATGTGGACGTCTTTGGCGCAAAGTTACTTTGTGAGTGTTTCTAGCGCTTTAGATATGACTGTGGCGTCGCCAGCAATGGCTAAGGTCTTGAAACGCGCCGTGTCACCGGACACAAGTTTGATCGCTGACTTGGTCAGGTTTAGTTGTTTAGCGAGGAGAGCGATGACGGCAGCGTTGGCCTTGCCCTTGTCAGGGACCGCGCTGACGCGAAGCCGGAGACAGCAGCTACCGTCGTCGCGCGTCTCGGGACCATCTATGGCGTCGCGCCCGGCATTGGGCGTGACGCGGAGGTGTAGGGTGACGCCTGTAGCGGTCACCGAATAGAAATTAGAGGCCAGCGGCGATAACCCAGTTCACGACATACATGCCGATGAATTGCTGGATGAACATGATCAGCAGGAACACGACCAAAGGCGATAGGTCGAGGCCGTTCATGTTGGGTAGTAGGCGGCGGATCGGGCGCAGAACGGGCTCTGTGAGCTGGTTAAGGACCTGCCAGACCGAATAAACGAACTGGTTGCGCGTATTGATGACGTTAAATGAGATCAACCAGCTCATGATGATCATGGCAAGCATGACCCATTTGTAGAGGTCGAGCACAATGTTGATGACGCTAAGTAGCGCTAGCATGTCTTGCTCCTGATAGGTGCGCTTTATCTAGGTTGTGCCGCGCGCTGTCGCAAGGGATTTGGCCGCGTTTGCAGCAGAATGCATGCGACAAGATAAAAAGATCATGGGGTTCTGGGCCGCGACATCGACACAGAACCCCAAATGACTCACGAACCGGTACGCAAAACAAAAATTCCGGACATTTCAAATATTGCAGGAACCATGCCAAACTACGGATTGCCCGAAAACCTGCGTTAAAGATTAATGTCGAATTTATATGGGTCTAGAACCGGTATTTCATGCGTTGCAGAATGCAAATTCATTGCAGAATGCAATTTCATTTTGCGTTGGCGCTGGGCTTCCAGGTGACGACGCGGAAAATATAGAGCACGATCACGACGGCTAGAACGATGTAGCTCAGCGGATCGAGAAATACCTCGATGGCTTCGTAGTGTTCGTGCAAAATGTAGCCGGCGAGGGTGAGGAACGTGTTCCAGATGAGCGAGCCGATGGTGGAGGCCAAGAGAAAAATCCACAACGGCATGCGTGATAGACCTGCAGGAATGGAAATCAGCGTGCGGATCAGCGGGATAAGACGCCCGAACAGCACGATGAGCGGGCCATAGCGCTTGAACCAGACCACGGCGACGTCGATTTCATCGGCATTGAAGGCCATGAGACGACCGAACTTATCGGCCATCCAACGCACCCGGTCGAGGCCAAACAGGCGCCCAGCGAAGTACCATGGGAGCATGCCCACGACGGCTCCAAAGGTGGCGGTGATCAGCACGCCAGCGAGGCTGAGGTCACCATTGGCGGCGGCAAAGCCAGCAAATGGAATGATCAGCTCAGAGGGAATGGGGGGGAAGATGGATTCGGCCAACATGACGAGAAATATGCCGAGATAACCCAGCTCGGAAATGGTCTGGATGATCCAGTCAGTCATGCTCTTTTCGTCCTTACTCTGCAGGTGTCTGCTCGCGACCCTTTTCACTCGAGTATAGGGTAGACCTCAAGAAATGTTTTAGATGCGCACGCAAGGACAGCGTGCGGACCTTGGGTCTACCTGCGCGGGGCAACAAGAAGTTTCTGCCAGACGTACAAAAACAAAAATCCCCGCCGAAGCGGGGATTTTCTTATGTGTTCGCTAAGGGGATTAGCTAACCTTAGAAGCGCGGCTCATACGCTTACGATCGTTCGGATCCAGCCAGATTTTGCGCAGGCGGATCGACTTCGGGGTCACTTCCACATACTCGTCGTCGGCGATGTAACCGAGGGACTGTTCGAGCGTCAGCTTTTTCGGGGTCGTCAGACGAACGGCTTCGTCCTTCGAGGTCGTACGGATGTTGGTAAGCTGCTTGCCCTTGAGCGCGTTCACTTCAAGGTCGTTTTCGCGGCTGTGTTCGCCAACGATCATGCCTTCATAGATGTCGACGCCAGCGTCGATCATGATCGGCCCACGATCTTCCAGATTCCACAGAGCAAAGGCAACCGACTGGCCGGTACCGTTCGAAATCAGAACGCCGGTACGACGGGTTGGCAGTTCGCCCTTGAACGGAACGAAGGAGTGGAACAGGCGGTTGAAGATTGCCGTGCCGCGTGTGTCGGACAGAAGTTCAGCCTGGTAGCCAATCAGCGAGCGGGTCGGAACCAGCAGGATGATACGGGTACGGCCAACGCCGGACGGACGCATGTCGGTGAGTTCACCCTTGCGTTCGGTCAGCTTCTGGACGACTGCGCCAGTGTGCTCGTCATCAACGTCGATGATGACTTCTTCAATCGGCTCGAGCTTCTGGCCGTTTTCTTCCTTGAAGAGAACCTTCGGGCGACCAATGGTCAACTCGAAGCCTTCGCGGCGCATGTTTTCGATCAGAACCGCAAGCTGCAATTCGCCACGGCCAGCAACGTCAAAGCTGTCGTTGTCCTCGCCTGGAGTAACACGGATCGCGACGTTACCTTCAGCTTCACGCATCAGGCGTTCGCGGATCACGCGGGACTGAACCTTGTCGCCTTCACGACCGGCCAGCGGGCCGTCGTTGATGCGGAAAGTTACCGACAGGGTTGGAGGATCGATAGGCTTAGCGGCAAGTGGAGTGAGAATCTGTGGGACCGAAATCGTGTCGGCCACAGTGGTTGTCTCAAGACCTGCGATCGAGACGATGTCGCCTGCGACACCTTCATCGATTGGATTGCGCTCAAGGCCGCGGAAAGCGAGAACCTTGGATACACGGCCCTTTTCAACGATCTTGCCATCGCGGTTCAGCGCGTGGATTGGATCGCCGGCCTTGACCGAACCGGAATATACGCGGCCCGACAGAATGCGGCCGAGGAAGGGGTTGCGCTCGATAGTGGTGACGAGCATGCGGAACTGACCTTCTTCAACGGTCGGCTCTGGAACGTGTTCGATTACCTTGTCGAGAAGCGGTGCGAGGCTTTCGCGTGCGCCGTCGGGTTCATTAGCCATCCAGCCGAGCTTGGCTGCACCGTAGAGAACCGGGAAGTCGAGCTGTTCTGGGGTCGCGTCCAGCGCGATGAACAGATCGAAGATTTCTTCGAGAACTTCAAGGTGACGTTCGTCAGACTTGTCGATCTTGTTGATGGCAACGATCGGGCGCAGGCCCTGTGCAAGTGCCTTACCAAGTACGAACTTGGTCTGTGGCATTGGGCCTTCAGCCGCGTCAACGAGCAGTACCACGCCGTCCACCATGGACAGAATGCGTTCTACTTCGCCGCCGAAGTCGGCGTGGCCTGGGGTGTCAACGATGTTGATGCGAGTGTCATTCCAAACGAGCGAGGTGACCTTCGCCAGAATGGTAATGCCGCGTTCGCGCTCGATGTCGTTGCTGTCCATAGCGCGTTCTTCAACGCGTTCGTTTTCGCGGAAAACACCAGACTGCTTCAGGAGAACGTCGATCAAGGTCGTCTTGCCGTGGTCAACGTGAGCAATAATCGCGATATTGCGCAATTTCATATGTGGGTCAGCCTCAATTGGCATGATCCGCAAAACAGCCCCACCGAAGCGATCCGGCGAGCTGGCAAGGACAAACCATGCAGTATGAATGTGCCGGTCCAATGAGATAGGGTCCGGCAGGGTCGCGCGCTGAATATAGCAAAAGACGCATTTTCACAAGGTTGCAAAATGCATAGCCGCTGCCCGCATTTGCTGAAAAGTGTCCGTGTCTCGTCAGAAACTCAGATTTTTGACCGAGCGAGTGCGGCTTGGGCGAGTGCGGCGGCACTCTTCCACTGATAGCGCGCTAACGCCACATCGGGGCCATCGTCCTGCGGACGCGCGGTTTTCTCGATTATCCTGCCTTGCAGCTTCTCATAAAATGCAATCGCGCGGGTGTTTGCCGCAAGCGCGACCAAGTGAATTGGAACGGCTTGGCGGTCCAGAGGCAGCGCTGCATTCCCCGATAGGTGCTCGCGCCGACTTCAATATGGAGTTTAGTGATCTCTGCGCGGTCTGAAGCCTGAGCTGGGCGAATGAGAATAGTCATGAGCACGGTCTAGTGGGTTGCGTCAGCTGGGGGCGGTTAAGTCACAATGCTCAGTTTGTCTGAAAGTTCGAGGGGCGGATATCTTGCGAGAGAAGCAGGCTGGCCAGCGATTGGGCGGGTAGGGGTGGTGAGAACAGGAAGCCCTGCACTTCGGATACCCCTTGCTGGCGGACCAGAGATAACTGCTCCTCGGTCTCGATACCTTCCGCCGTTGTCTCCATCCCTAAGGCCCGACCAAGTCCGATAACCGCTGCAATAATAGCCTGGCTGTCGAGCCGGGTGGTCAGATCTGCCATGAATGAGCGGTCAATTTTTATTTTGTCGAACGGGAAGCTCCGCAAATAGCTGAGCGAGGAATAACCCGTGCCAAAGTCGTCCATCGAAATGCGCACGCCCATGGAGCGCAGCTCGTGAAGCGCCCGCATGGTGATTTCGCTATCGTTGAGAAGCAAGCTCTCTGTGATTTCCAGCTCTAGCCGCTCGGGCGAAAGCGTAGATTTTTCGAGTGCGTGCTTAACGTGGGCAACTAGATCCTTGTGTCGAAACTGCACCGGGGAGAGGTTGACGGCTACACGCACATTTGGCGGCCAGGTGGCCGCGGTGCGGCAGGCGTGCTCCAATACCCATTGCCCGATAGGGACAATCAATCCTGTGTCTTCGGCAACGGGTACAAATTCTGCTGGTGACACGGTGCGATCATCGTGGTCCCAGCGGAGAAGAGCTTCGACGCAGGTGACCCGGTTTTCGGCTAGCCCAAACAAGGGTTGGAACATTAGGCGCAATTCATTGCGCTGCATGGCCATGCGTAGGCCTGCCTCAATCGACCGGCGCTGTTGCAAATCGGCGTCCATGCCGGTTTCAAAGAAACGATAGGTCGAGCGCCCTTCACTTTTGGCTTTATAGAGCGCTAAGTCGGCGTTCTTGACCAGTTGATCGGTGGCTGTACCATCGTTTGGGCCCACAGATATGCCCACCGATGCGCCGATTTCGATCAGCTGTCCCGCAATGTTCATCGGTGCGCTTAAGGCTTTAACGATACGCTCTGCAACGCGGGCCGCTGTGTCTGCGCTGTCGAGTGGCCGCAGGAGCAGCGCGAACTCATCACCGCCGAGGCGCGCGAGAATATCGGTTTCTCTTGTCGTACCCCACAGGCGTACGGCGGCCTGTTTGATCACCTCATCGCCCACGGCGTGGCCAAGCGTGTCGTTTACAACCTTGAAATTATCGAGGTCGATGTAGAGAACTGCAGCCACCTCGCCGCGTTGGAGGTCGGCCTCGGTCTTTTTCATCTGATCGAGAAATTCGATCCGGTTGGGAAGATCCGTCAGCGCGTCATGACGAGCTAGGTGCTGGATGCGCGCTTCAGCTTTGCGTTGCTCGGTGACGTCTTCATGTGTCGTAACAAAGCCTCCATCTTTCATCGGATGGTGTTGCATCAAGATGATGCGGCCATTCAGCTCGTGGACGGTTTTGCCGTATTCCCGACGTGCAATCACTTCTCGTCGCCAGGAAATATAGTCCTCACGGGTGTTACCGGAACTCATCCCGATGTCGAAAAGATGGCTCAGAATATCTTCAAGCTGGGTGCCAAGTTTCAAAAGTTCAACGGGCAAATTATAGATGCGCGCATAGGGTTCGTTGCAGATGATCAGGCGCCCTCTGGCATCCATCATCGAGAGCCCGATAGAAATATTGTTTACCGCAGCATCAAGGCGAATGTTTTGGCGCTCAAGCTCCAGTTTTCGCTTGTTCTGTGACGCTAAGCTGGCGATTTCATCGCTGATATCTTCGTGTGTGACCACCCAACCGAGTTTTGGGGAATAAACATGGGCCGTCTGGATGGTTCGGCCAGAGCTAAGGGTCTCGCGGTTTTTGTGACGGGTGCCTGATCGGTTGGACAACAACTCGTTTGTGTAGCTCTCGTAGAAAGCTTCTGCGCTCTGCCCGGGGTGGTTTCCCAGACGTGATGAGATGTGCACCACATCCTCAAGTGTCATTCCGCGATGCAGGGCGTCAGGTGAAAAACCATAGAGGTTACGGTACTGCTCGTTCCACATCTCGAGCTTGAATTGTGAGGACCAAACACAAAAGCCGTAGGGAATGTTTTCGAGAGCTGCGTCAAGCAGCAAAGCTTCGGCAATGTCGCTTACTCGCGAAGCAGTCTTCGAAGCCATTACTTCCCCCTATGCCCTTATGGGCGTGTGAAAAAATAGCTGTCGCCACTTAACGGGCAATTAAGTGGAGATGTATTCGTTCTCTAGGCGTATCGAGCTGTGGGCTTTTTCCTGTTTGGTCCGGGGCTACAGAATAAAATGCTCTAAATTTTACTTTCATTTCTTGGGCGTTCGCTCGGTCGTTGTGCTCTTCAGTCAGGGTGCCGCCGCTATAAAGTTTGGCCTGTTGATTACATGGACCCCCGCACAAAATGACATCTGTCAAAGGGCGTGCCGGATTGGGGCGCTAGTCAGACAAGGCCATTGGTGCGATGGTTGTCACCGTCTATTGAGATTGTTCCGATGCCCAGCTTTATTCCAGACCTCTCCGTTACTTTAACTTTCGCACTGGCCGGCTTCGTTTTGGCGATTACGCCCGGCCCCGATATGGCGCTGTTTGTGTCGCGGACGATGAATTTTGGCAGGTCTCATGGTTTCGCCGCAGTGCTCGGGACAAGCACCGGCATTGCCGTGCACACCATGCTCGTAGCCTTCGGGATCTCAGTGCTTATTGTTGCCGCACCGACGGCCTTCTGGGTGCTTAAAATAGTGGGCGCGCTCTATCTGGTTTGGCTCGCCATACAAGCTGTTCGGTCGGGCGGTGGCCTGTTGGTCTCGCGGGAAGGCGGTAAGCAACCACGTCTCTTTCAAAGCTATCTCACAGGACTTGCCATCAATCTTACAAACCCCAAGGTGGCGTTGTTTTTCGTGACCTTCCTGCCTCAGTTCGTTTCGGCGGAAGATCCTGCGGTGGCGCAAAAGCTGGTCTTTCTCGGTGTGGAGTTCATCCTCGTGTCTATTCCGGTGGTTGTGGGCACAGTTCTGTTTGCCGAGTGGCTGACTGTGACGCTGCGTGATAATCAGTGGGTCTCAAAAGCTCTGAACTGGAGCTTTGCGGCTGTCTTCATTGGTTTTGCCGCGACCATTCTTTTCGCCGAAGGCCGTAAATAGGTTTTTGGTTTCGGAACCGAGATGAACTATCGCCACGCCTTTCACGCCGGCAATTTCGCCGATGTGGTCAAACACATAATTCTCACCCGTATTCTGGCTTACCTTTTGCGCAAGGAGGCGCCGTTTCGCGTGATCGATACCCATGCAGGGATCGGTATGTATGACCTCTATGGCGATCAAGCCGAGCGCACGGGTGAGTGGCAGGATGGAATTTCGCGCCTGGTTGAGCGAGATCTCCCTCCTTCGGTGGGCGACATACTGGCGCCCTATCTGGATGCGGTGAAAGCCCAGAATGAAGGCGGAGAGTTGCGGTATTATCCCGGCTCGCCCTTCATCACCCGGCACATGCTGCGCAAGCAGGACCGGCTTATGGCGCTGGAGTTGCATCCCAAGGATGTTGAATCGCTGCGCGAAAACTTTGCCGGAGATTTTCAGACCCGCGTCACCCATCTCGACGCTTGGGCTGCAATGGGCACCCATGTGCCGCCGAAGGAGAATCGCGGCTTAGTGCTGGTCGATCCGCCATTTGAAGAAAAGGGCGAGTTCAACCGAATGGCGCAGGGCTTGGCCAAGGCGTATAAGCGCTGGCCTGGCGGAACCTACGCTTTTTGGTATCCGATCAAGGATGTTTCAGAGGTCGACACTTACGTGAAGGCGCTTAAGGCGACCGGCATTAAGAAAATTTTGCGCCTTGAGATGACCATTCGCCCAGCATCCGAGCCGCCGCGCCTCCATGGCACGGGAATGATCGTTGTGAACCCGCCCTATGTGCTGGAAGAGGAAATGCGCGCCGTGCTGCCGTTTGTAGCCGACACGCTCGGCGTGGATGGACAAGGTAAATGGCTCGTGGAGTGGATCGCCGGCGAATAGCTAGCGTCGCGCTCGCGTTTGACGGGTGGGAGCGTGGAACATTGGCGGTTTGGTTTGCACCCAGACAATAAACTTTGCCATTTCGGGATCGGCTTTGAGGCGCTCAACATCGTTCAGGTGTTGAGCAATCTCGCTTTCCGAGAATCGGGCGTGAATGGCGCTGTGGCAAATCTGATGCAGGTGAACCGTTCCCATATGCGTCCCGCCCTTGAGTCGCGGCGTCAAATGATGGCGGCTGGATTTTGCGTCTGTGGGAATGGGTCGACCGCATAAGGGGCAGTCAGAGAGTGCGCGGGCGGCAGCGGTTTCTTCCGCCGCCCGGATAGCGCGTTCGACGCTACGCGCCGAAGGCCTCTTCAATTCTAGTAGATGCCAGCAAGAGCATCGCGGTCCTTCTTGGACAGGCGTTCGCTCTCGGACTTGAGCTGGCCGCAGGCGGCGAAAATATCGCGACCGCGTGGGGTGCGGACAGGGGAGGCATAGCCTGCTTTGTTGACGATATCAGCGAAACGCTCGATGCGGCTTGATGGCGATGTGCCATAGTTCGAACCCGGCCAGGGGTTGAACGGGATCAGATTGATCTTCGCTGGAATGCCTGCGAGTAGGCGCACAAGCTCCTTTGCTTCAGCGTCGCTGTCATTGATGCCGTCGAGCATCACATATTCGAAGGTGATGCGGCGGGCGTTCGATACACCGGGGTAGTTGCGGCAGGCGTCGAGCAGGTCCTTGATCGGCCACTTCTTATTGATCGGCACCAGCACGTCGCGCAGATCATCGCGCACCGCGTGCAGCGAAATGGCGAGCATGACGTCGATTTCCGAGCCGGTGCGCTCAATGTTTGGCACGACGCCCGAGGTCGACAGCGTGATGCGGCGCTTGGAGATGGACATGCCATCGCCAGCCGAGGCGATCAGCAGCGCCTGCTTAACATTGTCGAAATTGTAGAGCGGCTCGCCCATGCCCATCATCACAATATTAGTGATGGCGCGGCTTTCGCCGCCCGGCACAAGGCCGCCGTCATCAGGGCGCGAACCGCCTGGGAAGTCGCCAAGGCGCTCGCGGGCCATGAGGATCTGCCCGAGGATTTCGCCAGCGGTGAGGTTGCGCACCAGCTTCTGCGTGCCAGTGTGGCAGAAGGAGCAGGTGAGGGTGCAGCCAACCTGCGACGAGACGCAAAGCGTGCCGCGGTCAGATTCTGGGATGTAGACGGTTTCGACTTCAACCGGCGGGTAGTTTGGGTTGGCCGGATCGCGGAAGCGGAACAGCCACTTGCGTGTGCCGTCGCTGGACACCTGTTCCGAGGCGATCTCGGGACGGTCGAGAATAAAAGTATCGGCTAGCTTCTGACGGACGGGCTTGGCCACATTGGTCATGCGGTCAAAGTCAGTGACGCCGTTGACATAGAGCCAGTTCCACAACTGGCTTGAGCGCATGCGCGCTTCCTTGTCGGTCGCAATACCTTCAGCCGTCAGCGCCTCGGCCAACTGTGCTTTAGAGAGACCGATCAGAGACGGGCGTGCCGCCACAGCTGGGCGGACGGCAGTCGAATGGTCAAGGTTCAGCGCAATGGTCATGGGGCGCAACGGTGCTCGATAATGCGGGAAAGTGGCTGGGCAATAGCATATAGGGACGCAAAGCGCAAAGTCACGCTGCTGCGAACCCGGTCTGCATAAACTGGGAAGCTAGATTATCGGCTCAACAGAGGTTTTAGCACTCTGCGCCGACGGCCTGCTGGGCCGCGGTGGCGCCGGAGAGCGAATAGTTCTGAATAACGCTTGTGCCGTCTGCCGCGGTTCCTGTGACAGAAAGACTGGAGCCGCTGCGAATAGCGGCTGCCAAATTGGCGGCCTGCCCGGCGTCATCCAGCCAAGCGGCATCGCCCTGCGTAAACAGCGCAAAATTCTGGCCGCCGATTGAAACGCTCGCCGATGACCCTGTTTGGAAAGTGTATCCCGCAACAAGGTTAAATTCGTTGGTGACATCTTCGCCTGGGCGGCTCGAGATGTAGAGATACGCTTCGCCCGATACAGCGCTCGCCGGATCACTGGACTTCGGCTTGGTCATTGCAAAGCAAACTTTAGTCGATCCATCACCTGCCGCAAAGCTCGACCAATCGCGGAAATCTCCAAGAACACGGGCAGATTGGGCCTGTGCTGGCGCTAGAGCGGCCAAAGAAATCGCGAGTGTGAGCGTCAGGACGGTGGGGACACGGATCATGGATAGTCTGCTCTCTGACGAATAAAATGGCGACAGCGGGCCAAAGGGTCCGCTATCAGTTATGGCGTTAAACAGCCGCGCTTCAAGCCTTTACTTGCAGGCTGCGTCGATCGCATTGACCGCTGCGGTAGCGCCGGAGAGCGAATAGGTGTCTACCGTATTGGTGCCGCGCTGGCTGGTGCCGCGCACGGTCATATTGCTACCCGCCTTAAACGCTTGAACGAAGCCTGGCTCATCGCTCGCCGAAGCCAGCCATGCCGTTGAGCCCCGAGCCGCCATCACATAGGTCTTACCGTCGATGGACACTGAAGCTTTCGCGTCGCTGGAATTGTACGGATAGCCGATCTGCGTCTGGACCTCGTTCTTCGATCCCATGCCCTTGCGATGGACAATCATGAACTTGATCGGATCGCGATTTGCGCCCGCTGGTTCGCTCGACTGTGGCTCGCCAATAATGAAGCAAAGCTGGCCGCTCTGGTCAGACGCCGTAAAGGCGGACCACGCGTTGAAGGTCCCCAGTTCCGTGGCCTGCTGTGCCTGTGCGGCCGGGGCGAGAGCCATGACTGCTGCGACCGCGAGCCCAAACATCAGGCCACCGGTTTTCCTCGTCATTGCCAATTCTTCCTCTTGTTCTGCTGTCGTTCGTACCTGTCGCTGCCCGCCCAGCATGGCCCGAACATGGTTACCAAGGTGTCAAAACCCGTCCGCTTTCCGGGTATTTACATCAAATGAAAGGCAATCGCGGCGGCAATTGGGCGTGAGCGCAAGTTCACGCTTTGGTTTGCGATAGAACGGTTAAGGCATTGCTAATGGCGCGATGCTGTTACGTCTGCGCCGAAAGCGGGAAACTCTCCTCAACAACATAGGGTCCCCCACCAACGGAATCACGGCTGGAATAGAGAACGAACTGGGTCGGTGTGAAGCGCAAAGGCTCGAAAACCGGGGCCTCAGAGAGAAAACGCGCTACGTCATCTGATGATGCACCCCGCAGTCTGGCCAGCGTCACATGCGGTACGAATTTGCGGCCTTCTGGGGCGATGCCGGCTTGCTGGATCACGCGCTCGTGTGCAGCTTGCAGTCGATTGAGCCCATCGGAGGGCTCGACTGCCGCATAAAGTGCGCGCGGCTTGTCGCCACCAAAACTATCGATTTGAGTCAAGCGAAGGTCAAAACGCACAGTCTTGGATAGGCGCTCAAGATTATCAACGATGTCGTTGGCTGTTGGGGCGTCAACGTCACCGATAAAGCGCAATGTGATGTGATAGTCGCTTGGTTCTATCCATCTGGCTCCGTGCAGGCCGCCGCGCTTGAGTGAAAGTGCAAAGCCGATGTCGCGTGGTATTTCGATACCAGTAAAGAGCCGGGGCATAAACACCTCCCTGCCAAGGATCAGTCAGACCAGTCTACCCTAGGCAGAAACGCATTTTGTGGCCAGTCGCTGAGCCAAAAAGATCGTTTGTTCTTGTCAGAAACCAGTCGTGCCCCCATATTCCATTACAAGTGGCAATGCCAATTGTCCTCTGCGGTGAATGCATCGCATTGATATCGGGAAAGGAAACCTGAATGGCTGAATATGACCGTCAGACCCTCGGTGCGCGGGCCGGCTCGGCCTTGGCCATCGATGAGGGCCTTCGCAGCTACATGCTCAAGGTCTATAATTACATGGGCCTTGGCCTCGTAATTACTGGTCTTGTTGCGTTTTTCGCGTCACAAGCTGCTGTGACCGCCGACCCATCTAGCGCTGTTGCTCAGCTTGGTAATGGCCAGTATCTGACCAACTGGGGTGGACTTCTCTTCACCAGTCCTCTGGCTTGGGTGATCATGCTTGCTCCTCTCGGGTTTGTGCTTGTGCTGAGCTTCGGCATCAACAAGCTTTCCGTTCCGGCAGCTCAGGGCGTGTTCTGGGCCTTTGCCGCGATCATGGGCTTGTCGCTGTCGTCGATCTTCCTCGTTTATACCGGCGCCTCGATCGCTAAGGTGTTCTTCATCACCGCCGCCACCTTCGGCGCGATGAGCCTTTATGGTTACACAACCAAGCGTGACCTGACCGGCATGGGCAATTTCCTGATGATGGGCCTGATCGGCATCATCATCGCGTCGATCGTCAACATCTTCATGCAGTCGAGCATGATGGACTTCATCATCTCGGTGGTTGGTGTACTGATCTTCACTGGTCTGACCGCCTATGACACCCAGAAGATCAAGGAAAGCTACTCGGCATCCTTTGGTGCAGACGTGATGGCAAAGAACGCCATTATGGGCGCGCTGAGCCTCTACATGGACTTCATCAACCTGTTCATGATGCTGCTCCGCCTGTTCGGCAACCGCGAGTAGTCAGAAACCGTCGTGTGATTGGTAAAATCACGCGAATTGGTTGGACGAAAAATCAGGCCGCAGTCTAAAAAGACTGCGGCCTTTTCATTTTCGGCGCAATCTCATGAGCGACTACACACTGCGTGCCTTCACCTGGTCCGACGTTCCCGCCATCACTCGGATTTACAAGCACTACGTCGATAACACCGCCATCACCTTTGATACCGAGGCCCCAAACGAAGCGGGGATCGCTGAAAAATACGCGGCCCTCGTCGAGCTTGGCCATCCGGTCATTACTGCCGAACGCGATGGGCGTGTTGTCGGTTATGCCTATGCCAGCTTCTACCGCCCACGCGCGGCCTATCGGTTCACCTGTGAGGATTCGATCTATCTCGATCCAGCCGAAAAGGGGCGTGGTTTAGGAAAGTTGATGCTGACCGAGCTGCTGGCCCAAGCCAAAGCTTTTGGCTTTAGGCAGATGCTGGCCGTCATCACGTCGGACACGGCCAATTCCATCGGCATCCATGAAAAATTCGGTTTTGAGCGCGTCGGCTATTACAGTGCTGTCGGGTATAAATTCGACCGTTGGCATGACATCGTGCATTTGCAAAAGGCGCTGTAGGGCGATTAGGACGAAAGCGTCTTGCTCATGGGATAGCCGTTGACCCGGCGTCCCGTGGCCTGCGGTCCGTTTATATGCCATCCGCGCCGCTCGTAAAACGCAAGCGCGGTGGCAGTCGCTTCGAGCGTCGCGATAGCGTATCCAAGGGTCACAAGCTCTGCTTCCATATGCGCGAGCAAGGCGCTGCTGACACCCGATCCGCGCGCTGAAGGCGCGATATAGTTGAGCTGAATTTGGCCGTCTCGGTTGAATGCCCCCACCCCGACAACGCTGCCGTCCCGCTCAGCGACAAGCATGCTGAGTTCGGCATTCGAAAGCATCTCAACTAGCCCCTGCGGTGATTTATTGCGGGTCCAGGCGGCGATCGCCTCAGCATCATCTCTGTGATCGGCTATGCAAAGCTGGGTGATCGAGGAAATGAGAACGCGGCTCATTTCTGGTGCATCTGCCACAGTCGCTGGCCGGATGATCAGGCTCACCCGATCAGAACCAAGTCGGGATCAAGGACCCGAAGAACTTGCGACAGCTCGTGGCCGCGTTTGAGGATGCGGCCTTCCTGATTGGTCACCAGATACTGGCCTTGTTTGGCGCGAAGCTTCGGGTTCTTCTCGATGACGAAAAGGGGGCGTTCTGACACGCGCGCATAGATGGAGAACAGCGCCCGGTCTTTGAGAAAGTCCATGGCATAGTCCCGCCATTCGCCAGCGCCGACCTTCTTGCCGTAGACGTTGAGGATGATCATCAGCTCGCGCTTGTCAAAAGCCACGATGGGATCAATGCGTCGCGTTGTGGGCGCACTCGTTTCGTTGGTGTGAACCAATGATAGGGTCGGCAGCGGTGGTGTAGAGCCTTGCACCTCGTCGCAACTCCTCAAGGCGAAAAACAAATCAACGTTCGATATTGCTGTATGATTGACCGAAAGACTGCGGACATCAAGTTGAGATCAAATACCCCAATTCGGTCATCTTTTGTCCCTGTCCTTGCCAAAATGACGAGCAATGATTTGATCATTGCCTCCATTGGTGATGGTCGGTCTTACCAGCCCCCAACCCCAGATCGGCTGTCACCAAGCCTACTGCGACTCCCAAAGTCCGCAACGCTCGTCTCCACTGGAGGCGAGCGTCTTTTTTTACGGGGCGTAGGACGCTGCAGCTAAGATCGTGCCGGGTAAATCATTGCGATCGTCTTGCAGTAAAATGGCAACACCCAGCCCGTGTGCAGAATGGGAGCTGAGCGAAATTTCGAACTCAGCGCCTTCTGTTGAGGTCCAGTACCCCAGATGCTCTCGGTCCGTGACGACATAGTGGAATGGGAGGGACTGCCCTTCGTTCTCTCCCCCCCCAATTGGGGTTACGATCGAAGGGATATAGGTCACAGCCCACACACTCGCATCGTCGACGCTAGGCTCTGGGGGGATTACCACTTTTAACGTGTCGCCAGTCTTGTCGAGGGTGATTGGCACGCTGAGCTGCGCCGAGGCGATGGCGCGGCGCACCTCATCCTCACGCGAGCCGACCAGCCCTTGGTGGCCATTGATAACCATCTGGGGCGTAAAAATTCTCGATGCGCCCCAGCGCTTATTATAGGCGCGTTGACGGTCGGAATATTCGCGACTGCCGAAATCATCGGTCCAGCCCATAAAGTCCCAATAGTCGACGTGATAAGCCAGCGTAACGATGTTGCTGTGCTGGCCGAGCTCCGCGAGTAGGGCCTCCGCAGGAGGGCATTGCGCACAGCCCTGACTGGTAAATAGCTCGACTACGGCCTTGGTGTCGGTGGTGAATTGGTCCCCGTTGGCTGGGCCCATGGCGGTCCAAGCAGCAAAGAGCAAAGTAATTGCAGCGCGTTTATTCGGCGTCCTCATAGCCCTAATGTAAGCGTGCTGACGCTGGCCTGCCTAGTCACATGGCGGTGATTTCGTTAGTGGACTGAATTGTCCCTGACCCGGGAATAAAAAAATGGCGGCCAAGAAGGCCGCCATTTCTAAAATTGTCCGGTTGGTGCCGCTTACGCAGCAACGAGGCTGCGCAGCACGTAGTGCAGGATGCCGCCGTTCTTGTAGTAATCGAGCTCGTTGGCGGTATCGATGCGGCAACGGGTGACGACATTGAGCACGTCGCCATTGGCGCGCGTGATCTTGATGGTGACATTGGCTCGTGGCTCGATGGATTCGACACCGGCGATATCGACGGTTTCAGTGCCATCAAGGCCAAGGGTCTGCCAGCTTTCGCCTTCAGCGAACTGCAGTGGAATAATGCCCATGCCGACGAGGTTCGAGCGGTGAATACGCTCAAAGCTCTGTGCAATCACGGCCTTTACGCCAAGAAGATTGGTGCCCTTAGCGGCCCAGTCACGCGAGGAGCCGGTGCCGTATTCCTTACCAGCGAAGATGACCAGCGGTGTGCCTGCAGCCTGATAGGCCATGGCAGCATCATAGATCGCCATCTGTGAGCCATCAGGCCCGAGGGTGAAGCCGCCTTCAACGCCATCCAGCATCTGGTTCTTGATGCGGATGTTGGCGAAGGTGCCGCGCATCATAACGTCGTGGCTGCCACGGCGTGCGCCGTAGGAGTTAAAGTCCTTTGGCGCCACCTGACGTTCGGTGAGGTACTTCCCGGCTGGGGTGTTCGGCTTGAACGAGCCGGCTGGGGAAATGTGGTCGGTCGTGATGGAGTCGAGGAAGAGCGCGAGAACGCGGGCCGAGACCACGTCGGTCACCGGCTTTGGCTCCATGGTCAGACCATCGAAGTATGGAGGGTTCTGAACATAGGTGGAAGCGGAGTTCCAGCCGTAGGTTTCCCCGCCTTCAACCGAAATCGCCTGCCAGTGCTCGTCGCCCTTAAAGACGTCGGAATAGCGCTTGCGGAACATGTCGGCAGTGACGTGCTCGCGCACGATCTCTGCGATCTCGTGGTTGGTTGGCCAAATGTCCTTGAGGTAGACCGGCTGGCCGTTCTTACCTGTGCCGAGTGGCTGAGTGGTGATGTCGATGTTGAGCGTGCCCAAGAGAGCGTAAGCAACAACCAGTGGCGGGGACGCCAGATAGTTGGCGCGAACGTCTGGGTTCACACGGCCTTCAAAGTTACGGTTGCCCGAGAGGACCGAGGCTGCAACGAGCTTATTCTCGTTGATGGTATCGGAAATGGCCTGCGGCAGCGGGCCGGAGTTGCCGATACAGGTGGTGCAGCCATAGCCAACGAGGTTGAACCCGATAGCGTCAAGATCATCCTGTAGGCCTGCAGCGGTCAGATAGTCGGTCACAACCTGCGAGCCAGGTGCGAGCGAAGTTTTCACCCAAGGCTTGGAATTGAGGCCAAGCGCACGAGCCTTACGAGCGACAAGGCCCGCAGCGACCAGAACCGAAGGGTTCGAAGTGTTGGTGCAGGAGGTGATAGCCGCGATCACAACCGAACCGTCCGAAATACCGTAGTCAAAACCCTTGACCGGGAACGCTGCTTCTTCCGGAATGTCGGCAACGCCATTGGCGCCTTCGTCAACAAAGCGGGATTCCTGCTTGTCGGCAGGCAGCTTGGTGCGTTCGATACGGCCACCAGAAAGTTCTGGCAGGGCGTCGGCAAACGCGGTCGTGACGTTCTTCAGCGCAACGCGATCCTGCGGACGCTTCGGGCCCGAAAGGGACGGAACAACGGTTGCCAGATCAAGCTCAAGTGTCGAGGTGAAGACAGGGTCTTCGCTCTCGGTGGTGCGGAACATGCCCTGAGCCTTGGAATAGGCTTCAACCAGCGCGACACGATCAGCGTCACGGCCAGTGGTGGCAAGAAACTTTAGCGTGTCAGCATCGACGGGGAAGTAGCCGCAGGTGGCGCCATATTCCGGAGCCATGTTGGCGATGGTCGCCTGATCTTCGAGGCTGAGGTAATCAAGGCCCGGGCCGTAGAACTCAACAAACTTACCAACCACGCCCTTCTCACGGAGCATTTCGGTGACGGTGAGAACCAAGTCGGTCGCGGTGATGCCTTCGTTGATTTTGCCGGTCAGCTTGAAGCCAACGACTTCCGGGATCAGCATGGAAATCGGCTGGCCGAGCATCGCCGCTTCAGCTTCAATGCCGCCAACGCCCCAACCAAGCACAGCCATGCCATTGACCATGGTGGTGTGCGAGTCGGTGCCAACAAGGGTGTCTGGGTAAGCGACGGTTTCGCCGTTTTCGGTCTTGGTCCAGACGGTCTGGGCCAAGTATTCGAGGTTCACCTGGTGACAGATGCCGGTGCCGGGCGGGACAACGCGGAAGTTATCAAAGGCAGACTGGCCCCAGCGCAAGAATTCATAGCGCTCAACATTGCGCTCATATTCGAGCTCAACGTTCTGCTGGAACGCCAGTGGAGTGCCGAAGCTGTCCACCATCACCGAGTGGTCGATCACGAGGTCGACCGGAACCAGCGGATTGATCTTCTGCGGGTTCGCGCCGAGCTTAGCCGTCGCGTCACGCATCGCAGCAAGGTCAACAACAGCCGGAACGCCGGTGAAATCCTGCATCAGCACGCGGGCTGGGCGATATTGAATTTCATATTCGGACGTGCGGGTGACCAGCCATTCGGCGATCGCCTGAATGTCTTCTTTCTTCACCGTGCGGTTGTCTTCGAAGCGCAGCAGGTTTTCCAGCACCACCTTCATGGAGCTCGGAAGCTTGGAAACGCCCTTAAGGCCGTTCTTTTCTGCTTCAACAATCGAATAATATGTGTAGGTCTTTCCGCCGACGGTGAGCGTCGATTTAGATTTGAAGCTGTCTATGGTTGACACGATGCTCCGCCCTTCTTGCTGCTGAAACGGGTTTTCCAAGGCAAGTGGGGCCGGGAGAAAATCCGCGCTTTCTGGAATGACTCCAATCTTCAAGGGTTATAGTCAATAGGATTAGGCCTTGCCAGTCATCCGTGAGGTTCAATACGAGATGGGGCCATGACGCATCGGCAAGTCCAATTTTCAGTTTTTATCAAGGCTCTCGATCTCTGCTTCGGGCGTGGCGAATCCATGCTCGGACATGTTGATAGGCTTGAAGTTTCTCCCGGCGAGGGCCTGCTTTTGCGTGGGCCAAACGGGGTCGGTAAATCGACCCTATTGTTGACTCTCGCAGGGCTCATTCCAGCTCTCGATGGCACAATAGAATTCGTCGGACATGACCCCGAAGATGGGCCTGCGGCGCATTATTGCGGTCACAAAAACGCGGTGAGGGCGCGGCTCGGTGTCGCAGAGACCCTCGGGTTCTGGGCCGGCCTGAACGGACGGACTGGCGTTTCTATTGACGACGCGCTTGCCGCTGTGGGGCTCTCGCAGGCCGCCCGTTTGGACGCAGGTTATTTGTCCGCGGGGCAGCAACGGCGTTTGGCTCTAGCCCGCCTTTTGGTGTCAGAACGGCCAGTGTGGTTCCTCGATGAGCCAACGGCGGCGCTCGATACTGCTGGGCAGGCTTTGCTGGCAGAGCTTTTGCGCCAACATTTGGCGCGCGGCGGCAGCGCCGTAATCGCCACGCATGATGACATCCCGGTTGAAGGGCTACGGGTCTACCAATTGGGAGCGAAAGCATGAGCGGATTTTGGAGCGTTGTACGCCGTGAGATTCGTTTGGCGCTGACCGGGGGCGGGGAAGTTCTCACCCTCTTGTTGTTCTTCATCATTACCGGGGCAATCGTGCCCTTCGCCATTGGCCCTGATAAGGAATTGCTCGCGCGGATCGCGCCGGGGATTGTCTGGATCGCAGCGTTCTTGGCGATGTTACTAGGGCTTGATCGCCTGTTCCGCGCAGACCGTGAAGACGGCACACTCGCCCTCTATCGTATGGCTGATACGCCGCTGTCGGCGATCATTCTGGCTAAGATTATCGGCTATTGGTTGGTCTGTGCTGTGCCGTTGATTGTGGCGTCGCCCGTATTGGCTATTCTGCTGGCTATGGAGCTGGACGCATGGTGGCGGACATTCCTGTCACTATTGGCTGGAACACCGGCTCTGGCCGCTTTTGGTGGATTTGGTGCTGCGGTGACCGTGGCAATTCGGCGCGGCGGATTGCTGGCGCCAATCCTAATAGCGCCATTGTGCGTACCCATACTAATCTTCGGTGTGGGCGCGATTTCCCCCATCGGGGGCCCGGATCAGGGGAGTGCAGCAATGCTGTTTCTAGCAGCACTTAGTCTAATGGCGGTGGCATTGTCTCCCTTTGCTGCCGCGCTTGCGATAAATGGAGGGGAGGAGTAAGGCCCGCCTATGAGCACTGATAACACCCCCAAAATGAGTTGGTGGAACCGGATCGCGCATCCTGGTTTCTTTATCCAATGGACCCGTCCGCTGATCTGGCCGCTGGTGATCATCACCGCTGTGCTGTTCGTGCTGGGCGTCTACTATTCATTCTTCGTCTCGCCCCCGGAAAAATACATGGGCGACACGGTGCGCATTATGTATGTGCACGTGCCGACAGCCTGGCTGAGCCAGTTCGTCTATGCGGCGATGACGGTTTCTGCATTGGGTACCTTGATCTGGCGTCACCCAATGGCGGATGTCTCGATGAAGGCCGCGGCGCCGATGGGCGCTTTGTTCACCGCACTGGCGCTGTTCACCGGCTCCATGTGGGGTCGCCCGACCTGGGGCACGTTCTGGGAATGGGACGGTCGCATGACCTCCACCCTGATCATGCTGTTCATCTATCTCGGCCTGATCGCACTGTGGCGCGCCTTCGATGACCAGCTGCGTGCTGGCCGCATCGTGGCGATCTTCACCCTCGTGGGTGCAGTCAACATTCCGATCATCAAGTTCTCGGTGGACTGGTGGTCGACCCTGCATCAGCCCGCCAGTGTCTTCACAGCTGAAGGCCCGAAGATGCCTGCAGAAATTCTCACCCCGCTCTTCCTGATGATGTTTGCATTCACCTTCATGTTTGGTGTGTTGCAGCTGATTTCGATGCATACCGAAGTGCGCCGCCGCCGCGTGGCGACCTTAGAACGCAAGCTCGCACGGGGAGGCGCAGCATGATTGAGCTCGGAGCCCATGCTGGGTTTATTGTTATCTCGTGGGCTGTCAGCACCTTGGCGGTATTGGCCCTGGCGGCCAAGGTTGTTTATGATAGCCGTAAGGTCAGCAAGCGTCTGGAAGAACTCGGCGACAAGCGAGGTTAAGATGCGATACCTGCTCTTCGTTCTACCGCTCGCTCTATTGGCCGCGCTCGTGGCCATTTTCGCAACGTCGATGGATCGGGACACAGACCTGATCCGCTCGGTGCTGATCGATAAGCCGGCGCCGGACTTTACCATGGCTGCTCTTGAAGGCAGCGGGGTACCGGGTTTTTCTACGGAAACGCTCAAGGGGGAAGTGACACTGGTGAACGTATTCGCCAGTTGGTGCATTCCGTGCCGTGACGAGCATCCATTGCTCGAGCAGATTAGTGATGTGACAGGCATTCGGATTTTCGGCATCAACCAGGCGGATGTGCCAGACAATGCGCTGGCCTTCCTCACTGAGCTGGGCAATCCCTATGCGGCCATAGGTGTTGATGCGAACCGCCGTGTCTCAATCGATTGGGGCGTTTATGGCGTTCCTGAGACCTTCTTGGTGGATGCGGAAGGCACAATTGTTTTCAAGCACACCGGTCCGTTGAGTGTTGAGGCAATCAGCAAAAACCTCATTCCAGCCATAGAAACGGCGCGAAGCTGATTCATTCAGCTTCCGTTCAGCCTGACGCTGTCAGGGTGACACCGTTCCGAAACGGATGAGTAAACGCGATGCGTCGATTGATGAATTTCATGCGCCAAGACCTAGGACTTTCGACCGTCGAATGTGTCCTTGTCGCAGCCATTATCACCGTCGCGACAACATTTGCCGTTTCGGCGGCTGGCTACAACATCACCGACATTCTGGGGTGATGATCAGGATTTCTCACCGGCGCTCAAAAATCGCTGGTGAGGCCCTTAATTTCCCAATCGCTGTATCGCACCGGATCGAGCCCGCCGCGGCCGCCTTTTTCTTTCGGTGCCATTGCGGTCTTCGCATCAATTTCAAGCCGACGAGCCTCAGCCTCAGCAAGCGCGCGCTGGGCTTGCGGGGAGAGCACCTTGATTGGCGCGGTCTCGTCATCGGCCTCAGAGCCGGCTTGAGCTGCGGTATTTTCGTTCATAAGCAAAAACCAAATGGGTAAACTATGCTGGTGCCTTGCATGGAACCGCCATGCACACAACATAGTTGCGAAGACGACTTAACCCAAGAGGTTCCGCCCATGTCCAACACGTTACGCACTTTTGCGCTGCTCGCAGGCATGACGGCGCTGTTTATGGTCGTCGGTTATTTCATTGGCGGCAACGGCGGCATGATCATGGCGCTGCTCTTTGCTGCTGGCACCAATATTTTTGCCTTCTGGAATTCAGACAAAATGGTGCTGCGCATGCAGGGCGCGGTCCCCGTGCAGCGTAGTCGCGCGCCCGAGCTTTATGACATGGTCGATGCACTTTCAAAGCGTGCAGGCATCCCCACGCCCGCCGTCTATGTCATCGAGACCGATCAGCCCAACGCCTTCGCGACCGGCCGCGATCCGAATAATGCCGCTGTTGCAGTGTCGTCGGGGCTGCTGCGGCAGTTGGATCCGCGCGAAGTTGCCGGTGTGGTGGCCCATGAGTTGGCGCATATCAAAAATCGCGACACACTCACGATGACTATTACCGCCACCTTCGCGGGCGCTATCTCGGCTCTGGCTCAGTTTGGCCTGTTCTTCGGGGGCGGTAACAATCGCGACAACCCATTGGGCGGTGTTGGCGCTATTCTCATGGTGTTCCTCGCCCCAGTCGCTGCGATGATCGTGCAAATGGCGGTCAGCCGCACGCGCGAGTATGAGGCTGACAAGCTCGGCGCAATCATTGCCAATGACCCGCTGGCGCTAGCTTCCGCACTCGACAAGATCGCCACGCTCTCCGGGCGGCAGGTCAATGTCGCGGCCGAACGCAACCCAGCAATGGCTCATATGTACATCTCAAATCCGCTGAGCGGCGCGCGTATGGACAATTTGTTCTCCACGCACCCGGACACGGCCAACCGCATTCAGGCACTGCAAAGGCTTGCGGCGGAAATGCGAGTAGATCATAACACCTCAAATTCGCGCCCTCGTCCGCAGGCAGCTCGTCCGAGCAGCACTTCAACCGCGACGGGATGGCGTACACCGACCGTGAAGCGTAACGATGATGACAGTGGTACGCGCGGTCCTTGGGGCTAAGAAACACATTGGCGCATAAACCAGATCCGGCAGGGCTAAAGCTCCGCCTCGTTGCTGCTCAGAAACTGAAGTCTGTTTTGGCTGGCGAACACTTTGCGCCACTAACGGCAGCAGATCTAAACGACGGTCGCGACAGGGCGCTCGCCAATCGCCTCATCACCACTTCTCTGCGTCGCCAGGGCCAGATTAACCTGATGCTCGCGGAGCTACTCGAGAAGGGTATGCCGCCGCGTTCTGGCACATTCGAGGCTGTCCTGCGCTTGGCGTTGGCCCAGCTGGTCTATTTGCCCGATCTTGGCGCGCATTCGGCGCTGTTCCTTGCTGTTGAAGCGCTCAAACGCGACAGCAAGGCCCGCCACCTCACTGGACTTATGAACGCAGTTCTGCGTAAAGCGCAGGCCAATTCGGCGCGCTATGCGCTGGATGGCGATGATCTTGATCTTATTCCAGAAACTTTGTTAGTGCGCTGGGCTACTGCATACGGCGATGAGGCGATGCCGGCCTTCGCTGAGGCGCTGATCACCGGCGCGCCACTTGATCTGACCTTGCGCGATGACAGTGACCAGTTGGTCGATGCACTCAATGCAGAGCGTTTGAACGCCGACAGTGTTCGCGTTGAAAGCCGTGACCGTCCGGTGGAAGCTCTTGTTGGCTATGACGAAGGCAAATGGTGGGTTCAGGACGCTGCTTCCGCCTTGCCTGCGCGCCTCTTCAAGCTCGACGTGGGGAGCACGGTTATCGACCTTTGCGCTGCCCCAGGGGGTAAGACTGCTCAGCTCAGTAAAGCTGGCTACAAGGTTACCGCGCTCGATAGCGACGGCAAGCGCCTTGAACGCCTCAAGAGCAATATGTTGCGTCTCGGCTATGCTCCCGAGGTAATTGAGGGCGATGCAACGACTTACCAGCCAGCAGAGCCGGTCGACGGCATTTTGCTTGATGCGCCGTGTTCAGCCACGGGCACTTTCCGTCGTCACCCTGAGGTTCTGTGGAGCCGCACCCTTGCCGATATCGCAGGTCGCAAGCGCTTGCAGCAGGCCATGATCAAGAATGCGGTTGCAGCGCTTAAGCCCAACGGCACGCTGATCTATTGCGTCTGCTCGCTGGAGCCCGAAGAGGGCGAAGAGCAGGTAGACTGGATCAAAGCCAATCTGAAAACAGTGACGCTCGATCCGATCCTCGCCGAAGAGGTGCCAGGTCTCGAAGCTGCCGTTAGTGCTGCTGGACTGCTGCGTACTCATCCTGGCATGTCGCCCAATCAACTTGCTGGGGGCATGGATGGCTTCTTCGTGGCGCGCTTCCGTCGAACAGGGTAAACCTTTCCTAAATATGGGGCGCGGTGAAGGCGGTCCGGGAATAGGTAGTGATAGTTAAGTATCCCGAGTTGGCGGCGAATTACTCTTCTGGTGAAGGGTTTGCATTGTGAGCGGGCGGCTGACCAAAGCCGGTCGCAACTTTGTGCTGGGCGTCGCCGATTCGCTTATTACAACGCCATTGATGCGGTGGACTTGGCGCGGACAGATCGACCACGCCTTCGCAGGTGATCTGCCCGATTACCGCCCCGCGGATCGTGACGCTGTGCGCGAGATGATGTCAGGTCGTTATCTTCTGGCCTCTAAGCTGGTTGAAACCGGTGGCGCCTCCCCGTTCACTGTTGAGCCTGATCACCTAGACTGGTGGAATAACCTCCATAGTTTCTCGTGGCTCCGGCATTTCCGTGACGTACGAGATCCGGGTGAGAAGCTTTTCGCGCGCACTTTGGTGCTCGATTGGATCCTCAAAGAAGGTGGGTTTGAAAGCGATAGCTGGACGCTCACCCTAACGGGGCAGCGCATGCTAAACTGGCTGCGCTATCTGACGCTCATTCTTGATGGCGCAACGTCGGATCAAGCAAAGACCATTCACCGGTCGATAGCCATGCAGGTCCAGAGCTTGCGGGTTCGCGGTGGCTTGGCGGCCGACCCTGTGGAAGCACTCTATGCGGCGATGGGCGTTTTGGGGGCTGAGCTGTCGAGCGTTGCCGATGAGCCCGATTTGGGCCCGGCAGTGGCGCGTGTGGATGCGCTTCTTGGCAAGCAGATAGACACAGATGGGCTCCACCTATCCCGTAGCCCAAAGGTACAACTGGCACTGCTAGTTGAGCTTGCGACCCTTAAGCGCGCTGCAGGTCGCCATGGCAGCGCCTCGATGGCCGATCTGGCGAACAAGATTGATCACATGCACGAGGCACTGGACGCGTTGACATTGTCGAGCGGCGAGCCGGTGTATTTTAATGGCACCGGTCAGCTGCCTCACGATATTTTGGTCGCCCTCCAATCGATCACGCCGACCCAACCGCGAAAATCTCGTCTGCTTGGTGGTTACGGCATTATGCGGGACGGCAATACGGTCGTCGTCTGCGACTCCGGTATTCAACCGCCCACCGGCTTTGACGGCGAAGCACACGCCAGTGCGTTAGCTTTCGAGTTTTCCTATGGCAGCGAGCTGGTGGTGGGCAATTGTGGTCCTGCGCCGTCCGACCTCTTCGAGAGCCGCGACCTATTCCGTCAGGCACTGGCGCATTCGACCGCCACGATTGACGGGGAAGACGCTATTGATCCTCGTTCGTCAGCCACCCATTTCATCACGCTCGATACGGCAGAGCACATGATGATGTGCACCACCACTGGCTACGCAGGCCGGTTCGGTGTTGAAGTCGAGCGCCGGATGACGCTGTTGTCCGAGGGTACGACCCTTGTGGGCCAAGATCGCATTTTGGCCCATGGCGAGCCAAAAGGTCGCTTGGGGCTGCGCTTCCATCTCGGGCCTGGTGTTGATCTTCGCTACACCAATGGTGATGGAATGGTTCGATTGGTTTTACCTAGCGGCCGCGTGTGGAGCTTCCTTTGGGAAGGGGCGCATTTGATGGAAGAAGACAGCGTTCGCCATTCGGCGACGCGCGGCTTCCAGCGCACGCGCCAGTTGGTGCTCGAGGCCGCTGTTACCGACACCACAGAAGTTGCCTGGATCTTTACTCTCGAGCAGCCATAGAAGGCCCGAAAGGGATTGGCCTTTGAGCCGTCTCGTGGTAGCGAGCCGCACAACTCCTTCAACTTTGGCGAGAAGCTTCCATGGGCAAGACAGTAACGGTCGGGCGTGCTCTGCTTTCGGTATTCGACAAATCTGGCATGGAGGAGTTCGCACGCGGCCTCTCTGAGGCTGGAGTCGAACTGGTATCGACTGGCGGTACGCATAAGCTGATCGCCAATGCAGGCCTTCCAGTTCGTGAAATTTCCGAGCTCACGGGCTTTCCTGAAATGATGGATGGCCGCGTAAAGACCTTGCACCCTAAGGTGCATGGCGGCCTTTTAGCGGTCCGCGACAATCCTGAACACAAAACATCAATGGATGAGCATGAGATCGGCCCGATCGATCTCGTCGCAGTCAATCTTTATCCGTTTGAAAAGACTGTCGCCTCGGGCGCGTCTTATGACGACATCATCGAGAACATCGACATTGGTGGCCCGGCGATGGTGCGCTCAGCCGCAAAAAACCATGCCTATGTGACAGTGGTTGTTGATCCGGCCGACTACCCTGCGATTTTGGAAGCCATCAAGAACGGTGGCATTCCTTATGAACTGCGCCAACGCCTTGCTGCGAAGGCCTATGCCCGTACCGCTGCTTATGATGCGGCGATCTCGGCGTGGTTTGCCAAGGAAATCGAGTTCCAGGATGTCACCTATCGCTCCTTCGCCGGTACTTTGCGCGAAGTGATGCGTTATGGCGAAAACCCGCACCAATGGGCGGCCTTCTACGCCAATGGCGAGCAGCGCCCCGGCGTTGCAACGGCCAACCAAGTGCAGGGCAAAACCCTCTCCTATAACAACATCAATGATACTGACGCTGCCTTTGAACTGGTCTCGGAGTTCGACCCGAACCAGACGGCAGCCGTCGCGATCATCAAGCACGCCAACCCATGTGGTGTCGCTGTCGCCGAAGACCTGAAGACCGCTTATCTCAACGCCCTGCGCACCGACCCGGTCTCGGCCTTTGGTGGCATCGTTGCGCTCAACCGTGAGATCGACGCTGAAACCGCGACCGAAATCGTCAAGGTTTTTACCGAGGTGATCGTTGCCCCTTCTGCGACGCCAGAAGCGGAAGCGATCATTGCGGCCAAGAAGAATCTGCGTCTCTTGCTGACAGGTGGTTTGGCGGACCCCAAAGCCGATGGCCTCGTGGTGAAGTCGGTTTCGGGCGGGCTCTTGGTGCAGGGGCGTGACAATCGTAATGTCGATGATTGCGAGCTCAAAATTGTCACCAAACGCCAGCCGACTGAAGCCGAGTTGGCCGATCTCAAGCTTGCGGCAAAGGTCGCCAAGCACGTCAAATCCAACGCGATTATCTACGTGAAGGATGGCGCGACTGCAGGCATTGGCGCTGGCCAGATGAGCCGCGTAGACTCCGCTCGTGTGGCGCACCGCAAGTCAATTGATGCGGCTGAGGCTGCTGGTATTGAAGGCGCTCTGACCCAAGGTTCTGTCGTTGCGTCCGATGCGTTCTTCCCATTTGCCGATGGGCTTGAAGCGCTTGTTGCCGCTGGCGCAACAGCTGTTATCCAGCCGGGTGGATCGATGCGTGACGACGAAGTGATCGCCGCGGCCGATGCGGCCGGTATCGCAATGGTCATGACGGGCATGCGTCACTTCCGTCACTAAAATAAAACTGGGCTGCTTTCGCCTACCGCGGGAGCAGCCTTTTAATCTTGCGCAGAAGATGCACGGGGACTTCTGCGAGCGCCGGCTTGAGATCGTCAGCCGCGAAAATTGACGATACGGAGCGCGCGAAGATGGATCGGCGTCCCGCGTAACCCAGCCGCCCTGAGCGCACCAGAGACTGCAGAAGCGAAAGCGTGTTGGGCACCGGATGGCGCCAGCTTGGGCCATATTTTGCCGTGTGCGTCTCTGGCATTTCGCTCTTAGCCAATAGAGCCGCAAGTGTCGGAAAATCAAACCCTGCGGCCTCACCAAGGCCGATCCAGGCCCAGATGCGGGTGTTCACGTCGAGGAGCTTTAGGCTATTGTCACGCTGATCGAGTTTGAACTCAACCTCGACAAGCCCGTGATAGTGGACTGCCTCGAGGAGCCGCCGCGCTTGGGCTCCAACCTCTGGCAGCTCTACAGTTTCTACAAAGGGGCTTGTGCCAAACTCTGCCGGAAACTGACGCGAGCGCCGAGCGGTCAGGCTGCAGAGTTCAATTCCGTGATCCCACAGGCCCGCGTATGAAAATTGGGCGCTGCCGTCGCCCGGGATCAGCTCCTGCACAACAAACCCGTGTTCGCCCATATATTGCGTTGCGGCAGTGAACTTAGGCTCGAACTCAGCGATGCTATCGGCACGCCAAGCTTTGGCTTTCGTCAGCGGATTGATCTTCTCGGTTGAAGAGGGTTTGAGAACGACTGGATAGCGAATGTCCTCAGCGCTGGTCGTGTGGGCGTCTCCATCCCAGTAGACTTTCGGGAAATCAATACCGAGCCGCTCGGCCAAGCTGCAAAGTTGCGCCTTGTCATTCAGTGGCTCAAGGGCGGCCCAAGGCATGGTGACAAGGGCAAAATGGGCGGCAAGGGCGTCATAGTTCTGAGTCACGAATTGCACTTCGTGATCGCTACTTGGCAAGAGCAGCCAGTTCGCAAACCCCAGCTTCAGGCTTTGCTCGAGGAAAAACTCTAGCGCATTGGATTGGTCAGGGCCCTGCCAGGCCACATGGTGCTGAATGTATCGCGAATATTGCGCGGCCGTGTGTTGGGTTGAGAAGAAGGCAACAGGGATGCCATGTCGACCAAAACTGCGTGCCGCCGCGAGGCTGCCGTAAGATCCACCGAGAAGAATGACGCCGGGTAGTTTCGTTGGCAGTAGAGTCTTTCGAGCGTCGATGGTCATAACAAGCAGACTGCCAATCAGGGGCCGATTAATCTGCCCCAAGTAAACCCTCTCTACTTACCGTCCGGCCGTAAATAATTTGTGAGTGCGAATAGTTTCGAAGATGTCACCGCGCCTCCCCTGAAGTTTCTGGGTGAGCCATCCAAGCCCCACTGCCCACACAAGTTCAGCCACTAAGAGTGCAGTCGCGATGCCAGTAAGGCCCCATAGAGGGGTAAGTAGCGCTGAGAGGAGCAGCAGGACTATCACAGCCAGTGCGCATAGTGCTGCGCTGCGGATTTGGTGCCCACCCAAGGCGAGCAGATGCCCGTTCATCCCGCCCATCACGCGGATCGATTGGCTGATGAGGAAGATAACAAGCGGCCAGTAGCCCGCACCATAGGCAGGACCAAATAGTGCGAGGACGAATGGTCCTATTATGATGGCGACGACTGTTGCCGCGATCATATTTCCAATGCTGATGATATTGGTGCGCAGCAGCAAGGCATCTGATTCCGAACGGTTGGCACTCGACATTGTGGCCACCAAATCTCGGAGCACAAATTGCTGAGATGCGGCGCTGAAGAAGCCGACAAGAGCCGCGAGCCGCACTGCAACGCCCAGCACGGCAACTTGGCTGGGTGGCAAGAAGAGGCCGCCGATTAGGATAACGAGGTCTGCTGTAGCACCCGATACGATTGTGACCATCAACATGGCCGCCGCTCGGCTACGGTAATAGGGGCGAAGATCGCGCAAGTGTGCGCTCTCCACCCGGGCAAAGGCGTGGTCTTTGCCCAGCAGCAGTGCCTGTCCAATGGCCACGGTCAGCGCAATGACCACCATCGCGATCAGCACATAATCAATTGGCGCGTTCAGCCTTAATAGAGCGAGCGCAGCGAGGAAAAGCAGCAAAAGTCCGGGGCGAATGACGAAGTCGGGCACGTAGGAGAGGCTGAAACGCTTATGCGCGTTCGCGACGCTATTGTTCATGCGGATGACGGCAAGGGGAATTGCCGCGAGCACTCCGAAGAGCGCCGCTTTTGCAAAGCCGTCTTCAAGTGGGAGGACGAAGGCGAACGGCGTCACCACCAGAAAAAGCGCGATAAGAACGAAGATATCCCGTCTTGCCGCGCTTAAAAACGCACGCTCAAGATTTAGACGGCCAAAAGCTCTAAATCGGGCGAGATAGGTCAGGGCGATCGTGTGATACCCGCCTGTCGCCATAAGACTGACGAAGGCGGTCACCGACATTGCGAGAAACGCCATGCCCACATCATGCGGCAGAAACATGCGTGCGAGCATGAGCTGGCTTAAGAAGCCGAAGCCTGCTCCGGCAAGTCGGGCCCCCATAACGCCAGCAATTGCCATTAAGATACGCGTCATCGGGCCACTGCCTATTTCCCCCCAGCGTGGAGAGCGACACTGCCTCCGCATGCGTGTCATTTCGGTTAAATCACGCGCCAGTTTGTTTCAGGTGGCACTCTCTCCAAAATCAGCCGTACTCATCGGTACGGTTCTAGTTGACGCAGGTCCGTGCTTAGGCTTAGAACCAATCCAATCTATCATTTCTCCGCTCGGATACGGACATGACCAAGGCCCGCACGCTCTACGATAAGATCTGGGACGACCACCTCGTTCAGAATAACGAAGATGGTACGAGCCTGCTCTACATCGACCGCCACCTCGTTCACGAAGTGACCAGCCCACAGGCGTTTGAAGGTCTGCGTATGAACGGTCGCAAGGTCCGTCATCCAGAGCGTACGCTTGCTGTCGTTGACCACAACGTCCCGACCACCGATCGTTCGCTGCCCAATCCGGATCCAGATAGTGCGATCCAGATCGAGACTCTGGCTGAGAACACCCGCGACTTCGGCATTGAATATTACGACCCCTTCGACAAGCGTCAGGGTGTTGTCCATATCGTTGGGCCGGAACAGGGCTTTACGCTGCCGGGCATGACCATTGTGTGCGGCGATTCCCATACCTCCACCCACGGCGCTTTTGGCGCTTTGGCCCACGGTATCGGTACCTCCGAAGTGGAACACGTTCTGGCGACCCAGACGCTGATTCAGCAGAAGGCCAAGAACATGCTGGTGCGTGTTGACGGTCAGTTGCCAGCAGGCGTCACGGCCAAGGACATCATTCTCGCTATCATCGGTGAAATCGGCACGGCCGGCGGCAATGGCCACGTGATCGAGTTTGCTGGCGAAGCCATTCGCTCGCTGTCCATGGAAGGCCGTATGACGGTCTGCAACATGACCATTGAAGGCGGCGCACGCGCTGGCCTGATCGCTCCAGACGAAACCACCTTTGCTTACGTAAAGGATCGTCCACGCGCGCCGAAGGGCGAAGCCTTCGACATGGCCGTCGATTATTGGAAGACCCTCTACACCGACGAAGGTGCACATTACGACAAGGTCGTCGTTCTCGACGCAGCCAAGCTGCCGCCAATTGTGTCCTGGGGTTCCTCGCCAGAAGACGTTATCTCGGTTCAGGGCGTTGTTCCCAACCCAGATGATATCGCTGACGAAACCAAGCGTGCATCGAAGTGGCGCGCGCTTGACTACATGGGTCTCAAGCCCGGTACGCCGATCACCGACATCAAGATCGACCGCGTTTTCGTTGGTTCTTGCACCAACGGCCGTATCGAAGATCTGCGTGCAGTCGCGTCGGTTGTGAAGGGCAAAAAGGTTGCTTCGACCGTGTCCGCGATGATCGTCCCAGGCTCCGGTCTGGTCAAGGAACAGGCTGAAGCTGAAGGTCTTGATGTGATCTTCAAGGATGCTGGCTTTGAATGGCGCGAGCCAGGCTGCTCCATGTGTCTGGCGATGAACCCAGATAAGCTCAAGCCAGAAGAGCGTTGCGCTTCGACCTCGAACCGTAACTTCGAAGGCCGTCAGGGCTTTAAGGGCCGCACCCACTTGGTGTCCCCAGCCATGGCAGCAGCTGCTGCAATCGCTGGCCATTTCGTCGACATTCGCGACCTGCACTAATTTGAGTGCCGCCGATTGGTCGGGGCGGTTCGCCCCGACATTGGATGACATTGAAGCATTGGCGAGCCAAGCGCTCGCCACTCTTCCCGAACCCTTCAAGAGCCTTGCGGCGGATGTCACCTGTCAGGTGGCCGAATTTGCCGAAGACGACGTGCTTGAAGGCTTTGGCATGGACAGCCCGTTTGAATTGATGGGCCTATTCCAAGGCATTGGTCTCACCGAAGACGGGGCAGTGCCGCAAACTGGGCAAGCACCCAATTCCGTTTTTCTCTATCGTCGCGCCATTCTCGATTATTGGGCCGAGCATGATGACAACACCTTGGGTGAGATCGTTACCCATGTGTTGATCCATGAACTGGGCCATCACTTCGGCTTCTCCGATGAGGACATGGAAGCGCTTGAAGCGCAGGCCGACGCCGAAGAGCTCTAAGCTCAAATCTCGTCTTTGTTGACGAACTCAAATTCAGCTTCATTGCCGCCCGACGGATCATCCGACACGCGCAGTGCGAGATTGTTCTCGTCGAGTGCGGTGAACCACTCTTCCCAACTCACCAGTTGAAAGCCGCCAACGCGGTCAGGCCCCTGGTCACCATTGGCGTTCATGGCCTCTTGGCCAAAGGCGAGCTGTAAAATGGTGCGGCTGTCCAGGCCATCAGGCACTTCCATCAGCACCGGATTTCCGGCCCGCGCAATTGTCCACTCGCGGATGTCTTCACGGTCGGTGAGAATTTTGCTCATCATGCTCTCCTTACTGGATGAGTTGAGAATACATTTTTACCATGCAAAGTTCCGACGCCTGTTGAGGAGGCCAGTCGATGCCACGTTTGGGTTTAGAGCTATCGGGGGCGTGTCTCTCATTTCTGGCCCTGACTGGGTCAGCGAGCGCTGACAGCTGCACTGTTCCTGCATATGTTGAGCTACGGGCCGCAGATGTACAGCGGATTGACAGTTTCGAGACCGCCCGAACGCGCGGATTAAAAGAAGCCATGGCTGGCGCCACCAAGGCTGAGAGCAAAATTCTCACGGATGTAGTGTGGGCTAAAACATTGCCCTTCAATGAAATTCCTATGGGTGCCTACCAATGCCGCGTCATCAAATTGGGTGGGATCACGCCCGTCAGCATCTACCCCTATTTCGAGTGTGTTGTTTCGGAGATGAGCACCGCGATTGAAAAGTTTACCGGCTCTCAGCGTTTTCTCGGGACACTGCACAGCAATGACAGCGGCTCCGTATTCTACAAAGGTGCGCTTAACTATCAGAACGAGCCTGAGCCGATCTTCTTCGGCGACGATGCTGAGCGCAATCAGGTGGGCTGTGTGTTCCAGATTTCGGCCACTTCGCCGCGGTATCGGATGGAATTACCGCTGCCACTCTACGAATCTACCTTTGATGTGATCGAATTGGTCCCGAAAGACTGAACCAGCTCTTTTGCCCAGTGCGTGAAGCCTGATATGAGCGGCAACGGATAGAATACAAAGGCGCGAGATGGCTCAGAACTCCAACCGCATCCTCTTGGGTAAGATTGGTGCTGCCCACGGCATTAAAGGCGAAGTGCGGATTATTTCGCACACGGAAGACCCAGAGGCAATTGGCAGCTACGGTCCGCTCGATACAGATCGTCCGGGGCTCGTGATCACCATTGAAAAGGCGCGTCTCAGCAAGACCGTACTGGTGGCGCGCTTGAAGGGCGTGGCTGATCGTAATGCGGCCGAACTGCTCAATGGCGTTTCGCTGTTCGTTGATCGCGAGCGCTTGCCAGAGACCGATGACGAGGATGATTTCTATCATACCGATCTCATTGGCCTCGATGCGCGCTTGGAAAACGGCGTGTCGATCGGTGAAGTCTCGGCTCTGCCCAATTTCGGCGCTGGGGATTTGATTGAAGTGCGCGACCCGCGCTATGGCGACACATTCCTTTATCCCTTCACCAAGGCGGTGGTGCCCCAGATCGATATCAAGGGCGGCTATTTGGTGATTTCGCCGCCATTGGACGCTGATCCGGGCGAGGAAGAGCCAGCGTGAGTTTTTCGGCAGATATTATCACCCTATTCCCCGATCTGTTCCCCGGCACCTTGGGCGCTTCGGTTCTGGGGCGTGGCATGGCCGATGGCCATTGGCAGCTGAACGCTACGAATTTGCGAGATTTTGCCACGGACCGCCATCGCACTGTTGACGATACGCCGTCTGGCGGTGGCGCCGGCATGGTGCTCAAACCCGATATTTTAGCGACAGCAATTGATGCCGTAGCGCCGGCAAGCGATCCGCGTCCGCGTATTCTGATGTCCCCACGCGGCAAGCCGCTCACCCAGCAACGCGCGCATGAGCTTGCGGTGGGGCCGGGCGTGGTGATTGTCTGCGGACGTTTTGAGGGCGTGGATCAGCGCGTTATCGATGCGCGTCAGCTCGAAGAAATTTCCATCGGAGATTATGTCCTCGCCGGTGGTGAAGTGGCGGCCATGGTGCTGCTCGAAGCTGTGGTGCGCTTGATCCCCGGTGTGCTCGGAGCGCTGGATAGTCGCGACGAGGAAAGCTTTGAGAACGGCATGCTCGAATATCCCCACTACACCCGTCCACAGGTGTTTGAGGATCGAGAAATCCCGGCGGTTTTGACCTCGGGGGATCATAAGAAAATTGCCAAGTGGCGGGCCGAGCAATCGCTCGAGCTGACCAAGGCGCGGCGCCCGGATCTCCTAAAATAAGCGCAATAAAAAAGGCCCCGAAATCGGGACCTTTTCTTTTCTTACTGCGCCAGTGCACCAAGCACGCGCACCCATGAGCGGATGCCGCGATGGTAGCTTTCGAGATCGTACTTCTCGTTAGGCGAGTGAATCTGATCGTCGATATGGGCAAAGCCAATGAGGAGGGTGTCGAGGCCGAGGATCTTCTTAAATTCGCCCACGACCGGGATTGAACCGCCCGAACCAGTAATGACAGCCTGCTTGTTCCATTCGTCGGTAAGGCCGGCGAGTGCCTGACGGAGCAGTGCACCATCAGCCGGAACGGTCATAGCTGGCGAACCGCCGTGCTCGATAAATTCGACCGAGCAATCTGGTGGCAGCATCGACTGAACATAGGCGCGGAAAGCGGCGCGGATTTTCTTCGGGTCCATGCCGGAGACGAGGCGGAAGGAAATCTTGGCGCTAGCCTTGGCTGGGATGACGGTCTTAAAGCCATCGCCGGTATAGCCACCGATCATGCCGTTGATTTCGCAGGTTGGGCGGGCCCAGAGCTGTTCAAGAACGGAGCGGTTCTTTTCGCCCGCAGGGGTGTGCAGGTCGACGGCGCCGAGGAAGGCCTTTTCGTCAAAGCCGAGGCCTGCCCATTGCGCCTTAAGTTCATCGGAAAGCTCGGCAACATCGTCGTAAAAGCCGGGCAGGGTGCAGGAGCCATCGGCGGCGCGAAGGCCCGCGACAATATTGGCAACCACCTGATTGGGGTTGGCGGCAGCATTGCCGAACATGCCCGAGTGCAGGTCCTTGTCGGCGGCGGTGACGATGATTTCTTCGCCCACCAGACCACGCAACATGGTGGTGATCGACGGGGTCGTGCGGTCCCACATATCGGTGTCACAGACGAGCGCGATGTCGGCCTTCAGCTCTTCGGCATTGGCTTTCATGAACGGAGGCAGGTTCTTGCCGCCGCTTTCTTCTTCGCCTTCCAGCATTAGCGAGACGCGAACAGGCAGCGCGCCCGTTGCCGCCTTCCAAGCGCGGCAGGCCTCGATAAAGGTCAGCATCTGGCCCTTATCGTCGGACGCACCACGGGCGACGATGATCTTGCGGCCGTCTTTTTCCTTGATCTGCGGATTGAACGGATCGGTGTCCCAGAGCGAGATCGGGTCGACGGGCTGAACGTCATAGTGCGCGTAGAACAGCACGTGCGTACCAGGCTGTTCTGGGCCGTGGGCAACAACCACCGGATGGCCCGGCGTTGGGCGGGCGGCGGCATCAAAGCCGAGGTCGGTCAGCTCATTGGTGATCCAGTCGGCAGCTTTTTGGCATTCTGCGGCATATGCCGGATCGGTCGAGATCGACTTGATCCGCAGAAGGTCAAAGAGCCGGTCCAAGCTGTTTTGGAGCCCGTGATCGACTTCACTGAGAACTTTGTCGATCGTTTCTTTGCTGGTCATGAACTGAGGTCCTTGGTGTATGGGCAACGCGTTTGGACACCATGGCGCGGGGCGCTTCATCATGTCCAGCCTCTGTGGGTCTATTCTTGTTATCTTACTGCGCCTATGGTGCGCGCGAAGATTTGAGGAGCATGTGCATGGATCGGTCAGGCGGGAAGACGCGGCATTCAGGGGATCTGATTGCAACGCTATCCGGGCGAAATCTGGCGCGAAATCTGCACTCGGATGTGCTCTGGAGCCTCGGCTTGGGCATCGTGTCGGGCGAATATGCCGAAGGAACGATCCTGCCTTCCGACGCGGAATTGCTCGAACGCTTCTCTGTGTCCCGTACTGTTCTGCGTGAGGCGCTCAAAACTCTTGCCGCCAAGGGTATGATCGAAGCACGTGCCCGTATCGGCACCCGCGTCCTGCCGCGCAACCGTTGGAACCTTTTTGATGGCGATGTCCTGGCCTGGTTCTTTGAACTGGGGCCAGAGGTGGGCTTCCTCAGAAGTCTCGCTGAAGTGCGAATCGGTATCGAAATTGAGGCCGCAGCCTTGGCGGCGGAACACGCCGATCCGGAAGCGGCCGCTGAGCTAATCGCTTGGGTCGATAAAATGGCTGCCGCCACCGAGCCGGTCGAGTTTGCCCGCTGCGATCTCGAATTCCACAAAGCCGTTGCCGCCGCCTCGGGCAATCCCTTTATGGCGTCGATCTCGGCACTGGTTGAAATGGCGCTGACAGCGGCCTTTACCATTTCCTCGCCGGTCAACGAGCCCGATGCGCTCGCGATTACGGTGGGGGTCCATCGCCGTATCGCTGAAGCCATTCGGGATCGTGATCCGGTTCTCGCCCGCGCCGCTATGCGCGAGGCGATCGCTCAGGGTTTTGAACGCGCTGCTGGACGGATGGAAGAGGCCTAAACCAGATCGAACACTGAGCCCATTCTTGGGGTGAAAAGGCGTTCATAGGTTTTCATCAGCGTGCCGTCGGTCATGCTGGCGATATAGTCGCAAATGATCCGTGGGTTTTCGTCCGCGTCCTGCCAGCGCTTCAGCACGTCTGGCGGCAAAAAGGCCTGCGGCTCGGATGAGACCGCTTCAAACACCGACACCACCATCTGCTGTCCCTTAAACTCCATCTGCTGCACTGAGGGAGAGCGGATGACGTTGTGATAGACAACATCCTTCAAAGCACGGACAAAGGCGCGGTCTGGAGCAGGCAATTCCGCGCGGTATTTGACGATAGGGTCGTCAAACTCAGCGTGTTCGACGATTTCGATCCGCGCCATGAGATGGTGGATGATACGTCCGATCCAGCGTTTGAGACTCAAAGTTGAGCGACCAAAGAGGCCCGCCACGAAGGTCGCGTATGGATTGGTGCCGAACTCTTCCGGGTAGCGAGCGGTCAGTGCTTCCAAAATGCTGGCACATTTGTCTTCGGTGACACTCGCCAAAAAAGCCTCTTCGCTGATGAGGCGCAGTTTGAGTGCGTCTTCGAAATCATGGACGCCAAAGGAAATATCGTCGGCCACGTCCATGATCGAACAATCGAAGGATTTGTGCAGGGCTTCGGCATGTTTGCCAGGCTTGGCGCGGGCACTGGTGAAGGCATCGCGTTCCGCTGGAGAGAGCGGATCGATCAACCAACCGACTATATCGACCTCGCTATCGAGATAGGCCTTGGGGGGCTTCGAGCGCTGACGATCGATCAGTTGTAGCGTGGATAGGCCTTGGTTAAGCGCGGGCTTTAATTCGGGATTGGCGGCGGTCGAATAGGCGACGGGGTATTTTAAAATACCCAACATGGTGCGCCGCGTGAGGTTTGAACCTGCGCCATGAGAAAACTCTTCTAGGCGCCCGATGATGCGCAGGGTCTGGCCATTGCCCTCAAAGCCGCCGTGATCGCGCATGCAATAGTTGAGTGCGACTTCGCCGCCGTGGCCAAAAGGCGGGTGCCCCAGATCATGCAAGGCGCTAATGGCTTGAATGGCTATCAGGCTTGGCAGGTGTTGGCTGCGCGGGCCGTTCGCATAGGTGTGCGCCAGTTGCCGTGTAATGCCGCCCGCGATCTGCGCCACTTCCAGGCTGTGGGTCAGGCGGGTGCGATAAAAATCGCCATCACCGAGCCCGAGGACCTGGGTCTTGCCCTGCAATCGCCGGAAGGAAGCGGAATGCACGACGCGGGCGTAGTCGATCTCTTCTGGCAGGCGAATATCGTCCGTTTGGGCGTCCGTTGCTTCCCGACGCTCAAACCACACCGCACCTGCCTCTGACATCGCTCAAAACCCCACTGCCGAACACGTCCATTCGGCAGCATTTTAGGCGACTGAATGGCCCGTTCCTTCGAGCATAAACCGGCCAAACTGCCAATGGCTTTGGCGCTTACTTCCCGGTTTCTGCGCGGGTGCGCGGTGCGGCCTTGGGCCAAACTGCGTTGAAGCGCTGCACAGACGGGTCATTGCGGGCAATGCGAATGTCATTGGCAAGGCGATCGGCCCAGCGGCGAGCCGTTTCGACAATAGTGGCGTTGAGATTTTTGCCCGAGAAGATTGTCGAGACGCTCCAAAGTCGCGCCTCGGCAGCAATATTGAAGACTTTTTGAGTGTGGGTGAGGCTGCCCAATTCGCTGTTCGAGCGGATGATGGTTTCCAAGGTCATATGACCGATGCACGCGCCGCCCGCAGCCTGATAACCGATGGTCGAGAGCCGCAAAATGGGGCTCAGCGCATCATAGCTGGCGAGGGGTTCGGTGTAGACAGTGACCCCTGCCATGACCAATTCCGAACGCAGCGCGTGAAAAACCTCACTCTGATTGGTCCAGCACGAACCGTTGACCTGATCGCTGACAACCAATTCTACCGCGCGCATAAGACCAAGCGCCTGAGCGCCTGACATGGTTTCTGTCGCCTGTGCCCGCTGGTTCAGATACGCCGTTTCGCTGGCAAATTCTGCTGCGATGGAGGGACTGGAAAATGCCAGTGTTGAGGCCACGATCGTGGCCAAGCAAATACGACTGTCCACCATTATCCCTTTGCCAATATTGTGGTATATCAGTGTAACTTAGTTCTTTTTTATGCGGGCGTTGTAAAGCGCTCTATCCACAATCAATACCTGTCACCGTGGCGCGGAATTTTCTAAGACTTCGCTAACGCGCTTTCGACAACGGCCAGCCTGAGCGTCCCAACGACGGTTCGGTCGCATCCTCCAAGAATGATCGGATGTAACTGAGGGGCTCCGATCGAATAACTGGCGTGGACGCTATCCCGCGCTCTGCGGATGCTTACACGAGTTTCCGTTCAACAAGGCTTTTCGCTGTGGCCAGCACAGCTTGCTTGGCGGGAATGAAATCATGGCCAAGCAGAGCAATCGCGGCCTTTGAATCGAGCGGCTTAGGGTACCCCAACTCCCCAACATTATCCCGCACTTGCTGATCGAAACGCGCATAGAACCGTACCAGCCAGTCCGGGATTTCAAAGCGCGGAATGCGATAGCTGGGGTAGGCGGCCTTGAGAATCTTTGCCGTGTCAAGAAAGAGCAGCGTGCCGTCCCCCATAGGAAAACGCTGCCCGCCAGCGCTTGGCGTGGTCATCGCTTTGACATGGGCCTCGGCCACATCGCGCGCATCGATGCAGGTAATGGGAATACGCGGAGCGGCCGGCACGGAGCCATCCATCAGGCGTTTGATCAGCAGGCCCGAGGTGCCGACATCATCGTCAAGAAGAGGGCCGAGAATAACGCTGGGATTGATCACGGCGAGCCGTTCCATCTGGCCTGCAGCCTTCACCAGCTCCCAAGCGCGGCGCTCGGCGCGGGTCTTGCTCTCGATATAGGCGTTTTGCGGTCGGCCATCGAGATTGGTCCAATCTTCTGGTCCAAAGGGCTTGGTGCGGGATTTGTCGTGGCCATAGGCCATCGCGGCCATAGAAGAGGTGAGCACGATGCGTTCGACACCCGCCTTGAGCGCTGCCGTAATTGCACGCTCGGTACCAGCAACCGCCGGGCCAACAAGCTCGCTCTTGTCTTTGGGCATATTAAGCACGAAGGGCGACGCTGTGTGCTGCAGATAGCGCACGCCGTCCATCGCTGCGTCCCAGCCATCGTCGTTGGTCAGATCCAAACACACAAAGCTTAGTCGGGAGACATCACACTTGGCTTTGGCCAGAGTGGTTCGAACGGCATCGGCCTTTTTCAGATCGCGCACACTGCCGCGCACGGTAAAGCCCGCGTCGAGCAGGGCCTTGGCGACATGCCCGCCGAGAAAGCCAGAAACGCCCGTGAGAAGAACTGTGTCGGTCATGCCTGCGCCCCTGCCATTGCTATAGCGGCATCTTAAGGGCTGCGTCCGGCTCAAGCCAGTGTGATTGCGCTTCTAGGAACTCTTGCACAGACCACTCGTTCGACACGCAGAACACCGGGAGGAGCGAAAATATGTTCAACAGTCATTTCTTAACTGCGCACCACGACATCCGAGCCTGGGTGCTTGAGCAGCACGGGTGTCCGGCGATCGCTTTGACACGCGATCGAGACGGGGCTGAAAAGGCTCAGCTCCGCCTTAAATTCGTGCGCTACGGCGATGAGGAAGCGCTCGATGGGCAAACCACACCGTGCTCGTGGACGGCGTGGCTTGCCGAACTCGACCGCCAGCAATTGGCATTGAGGGTCGAGCCGTCTGGCGATTACGCTCTAGTGCCCCGAAATACCGTGCACTAAGCGCGGGCCTGAATGCCCAGCGCTTCGGCCAGCAGTTTGTAGGAGCGGCGGCGCAGATCATAGGAGTGGATGGTTGTGGTCACCATCACTTCATCAGCGCCCGCCGCCTTCGCTTTGGCGGAAATTTCTTCTGCCATGCGCTCGGGGCTGCCGACCATCCAAAGAGCGGATTGATGCTCAATGATCGAGTGTTGTTGCGCGGTCAGCTTGTAGGCCGAGGCCTCTTCTGGAGAGGTCAGTTGACGCTGTTCCCCCGTGAGGAAACGCGCCCAATTTACCGCCTGCGAGGTGGAGAGGTATTTTGCTTCTTCGTCGGTCGGCGCGCAGATGACCGATAGACACAGCAGGGTTTTGGGCTCTGGAAACTCTGCGCTAGGCACAAAGGCATTGCGATAGGCGGCAAAAGCGGGCGCAGCCGGGGTGTGGCTGAAGTGCGCAGCAAATGCATAACCAAAGCCGACCTGTCCCGCCGCTTGCGCCGATGCGCCCGATGAGCCGAGCAGCCACTTCGGTGGCAGTTTGATGCCGCCTGGGGAGACCGGAACACGTGAGAAGGGGTGGTCAGCTGGAAAACTGTCGTCGTCAAACGCCATCAGCTCGGCGAGATAATTTGAAAACTCTTCACCGCCACCACTGCGTAGCGCGCGCATGGCATATCCGTCGCCCCCTGGCGCGCGGCCAATACCAAGGTCAATGCGGCCCGGATGCAGAGCTTCAAGGGTGCGATAAGCTTCGGCGATACGGAGCGGCGCGTGGTTGAGAAGCATGACGCCTCCGGAGCCAACGCGAATATTCTTGGTCGCCGCAGCAGCGCTGCCGATCAGAATTTCGGGAACAGAGGATGCAATGGACGGCATGCCGTGGTGCTCGGCATACCAGAGGCGTGTGTATCCTAGCCCATCGGCCGCCTGCGCTAGTTTGATGGTTTCAGCCATCGCTTGTGGCGTGGTTGAGCCCTGAGCGATGGGGGCCAGATCCTGAAGCGACAGAGCGAAGGGCGCAGACATGGCTCAACCTTAGTACAATTTCGTTTCATCGTTAGATCACGATGAAGCTGGGAAAAATCAACCCTTCAGGTGAAAAATAGAGTCAGGGGAGTCGCTTCCTTGTCCAGTGTGGCTGAAATGAGCTTGCGGCTAAGCCTTCATTCACGCAGTAATTCCCATCTCTGTATGAGGATAGATTCCATGAAGCGTATTCTTGCCGCCGCTGCCGTTGTGGCTGGCGTGGTTTCAACACCAGTGTTGGCGCAGGATTTTGGACTGTCTGAAGTGCGCGGCGGCGTGTTTGCTCACAGTGCTGACGAGCCAGGCGCGCTGTTCGGCGTCTTCAACGTCTCCCGCATGCAGGACCTCAATGTCGAGCTTTTGTTCGACACCCCCGGTCTGACAGAGTGGGTCACTCTTGGTGAGCTGCGCCCTCATCTTGGCGCCACCATCAATTACGCCGGGCTCGAATCTATGGCCTATGCTGGCGTCAGCTGGACTGTGCCGCTATTTGACACACCCATCTTCGCCGAGCTCAGTTTTGGTGGTGCGGTCCACAATGGCTCAACCAATGGACAGGCTGTTGCCCCTGCGCGCGACCTTGGCTGTTCATTTGTGTTCCGCGAGTCGGCCAGCTTGGGCGTGATGCTCAACACGAACGCGTCGATCATGGCGACGGTCGAACACGCGTCCAATGCGAACCTTTGCGATGGCAATCGCGGTCTGACCAATATGGGTGTTCGCTTCGGCTATAAATTCTAAGCCCAGCGCGACACAGCAGATATAAAAAAAGCCCGGGTCGCCCCGGGCTTTATCATTTAGGCCGCTTGGCCCGCGGAATAGCCAGAGGCCCAAGCCCACTGGAAGTTATAGCCGCCCAACCAGCCGGTGACGTCTACCGCCTCGCCGACAAAGAACAAGCCGGGCACATCGCGCGCCATCAGCGTTTTCGCGTCGAGGTCAGTGGTGTCGATGCCACCCAAAGTGACTTCCGCTGTGCGATAACCTTCTGAGCCAACTGGTTTTAGGGTCCACTTGTTGATCACTTCGGCAGCGGTCGCGAGTTTCTTGTCCGAGAAATCGCCGATCATGCCGGGCTGGTTGATGACTTCACCGATCAGCTGCGCCAAGCGCTTTGGCAGGCGGTCACCCAGCGCGGTCTGGATATGCAGTTTCGGCGTAGCCTTGCGGGCTGACTTGAGGAATTCAAGTGCGTCTTCGCCCGCCAGAAGATCAACCGAGATCGCATCACCTTCGCGCCAATAGGACGAGATCTGCAGAATTGCTGGGCCGGAAAGGCCGCGGTGGGTGATCAGCAGCGCTTCTTCAAACTTGGTCTTGCCGTGCGAGACAATGGCATTGGTCGAAACGCCAGCCAAAGGCTTCAGCATTTCCAGCGCGCCGGGCTCAAAAGTGAGCGGCACGAGGGCCGGGCGGGTGTTGGTGACCTTAAGGCCGAACTGGCGCGCAATCTCATAGGCAAAGCCGGTCGCGCCCATTTTCGGAATGGATTTGCCACCCGTTGCAATGATTAGGCTTGTCGCGGTCACGCGGCCATCGCCAACCATAACGTCAAAGCCTTCGTCGGTTTTCTCAATGGTACCAACGGAACGGCCAGTCCAGATCGTTGCGCCAGCGGCGCGCAGATCATTGGTCAGCATGGTGATGATCTGCGTGGCGGGGCCATCGCAGAACAACTGGCCGAGGGTCTTTTCGTGATAGGCGATGCCCTGCTTTTTCACGCGCGCGATAAACATTTCAGGAGTGTAACGCGACAGCGCCGACAGCGCGAAGCGCGGATTTTGGCTCAGGAAGCGCTCGCGGCCCAGAACGTGAGTGGCGTTCACATTGGTGAAATTGCAACGTCCGCCACCGGAAATGCGGATCTTCTCGCCGGGGTCGCGGGCATGGTCGACCACCAGCACCTTGCGCCCACGCTTGCCGGCTTCAATGCCAGCCATCATGCCTGCAGCGCCCGCGCCAATAATCAATACATCGTAGTCGGCCATGTGTGGTCCTTTCGTCTATCCGAGGCGTATCTGGGGCCGAGAGTTTCAGCAAGCGCATTGACTCTGTCCTACAGTGGAGTATGACAAGTCCTGCACTTCAATAGGAAGTTAGAGTTCGTCATGCGCAGCTTCGGCTCCATCGCCACTATCGCAATAAAAACTTGGCCAAAAGCCGAGTGCGATACTGCCATGACTAAAACCACCAAAACCGCTTAGAGCTTTTCCCCGGGTCGTCTCCCGTCGGGGAGAGGCTCAGAAAACCACTGGCCGCATCAAACGATGCGCGGGGGCGGTGAATGGTAAGGGACCGGAGTTCCAAAATGGGTTATCGCGTCGCAGTCGTCGGGTCCACGGGCAATGTGGGCCGCGAAGTTTTGAACATTCTGGCCGAACGCAAGTTCCCGGCGGATGAAGTTTTCGCTCTCGCATCGTCAAAGTCGATTGGCAAAGAATTGTCCTATGGCGACAAGATTTTGAAGGTGCGCGATCTGCAGCACTTCGATTTCTCGACCGTCGATTTTGCGATCATGTCGGCTGGCGGCTCTATCTCCAAGGATTGGGGTCCAAAGATCGCAGCGGCAGGCGCCATCGTCATCGATAACTCGAGCTATTGGCGTTACCACGCCGAAGTGCCGCTGGTGGTTCCTGAAGTGAACGGCGCGATCCTTGAGCGTTGGCTGGCTGACGACAAGCGTCAAAACATCATCGCCAACCCAAATTGCTCGACCGCCCAGCTGGTTGTGGCCCTCAAGCCGCTCCACGATGCCGCCAAGATCAAGCGCGTTGTTGTCTCGACCTACCAGTCCGTTTCCGGCGCTGGCAAGGAAGGCGTCGACGAGCTGTGGAACCAGACCAAGGGCATTTTCGTCAACGATAGCCCAACCCCAGCCAAGTTCCCCAAGCAGATCGCCTTCAACGTCATCCCGCACATCGATGTGTTCATGGAAGACGGCTACACCAAGGAAGAGTGGAAGGTTCTGGCAGAGACCAAGAAGATCCTCGATCCCAAGATCAAGGTCACCTGCACCGCCGTGCGCGTTCCGGTTTTTGTTGGTCACTCGGAATCGGTCAATATCGAGTTTGAAAACCCGATTACCGCTGACGAAGCCCGCGAAATCCTGCGTGAAGCTGATGGCATCACCGTGCTCGATAAGCGCGAACCAGGCGGCTACGCGACCCCGGTTGAAACCGTTGGTGATTACGACACCTATGTCAGCCGTATCCGTGAAGACGTCACCGTCGAAAATGGTTTGGCTATGTGGGTTGTTTCAGACAATCTGCGTAAGGGCGCAGCGCTCAATACCATTCAGATCGCGGAAACGCTGATCGCCAAGGGTCTCAAGCCCCGCGCGTAATCTCGTGATGCAAGCGCTCACTATTGGCGCTTCGCAAAATCGCGGAACAAGACTAGAAGGCGGGCAGTGATGCTCGCCTTTTTGCTGTGAAGGACCAGTGTAATGCAGCCGCGCGATCTGGTTCTGGCGCTCATTGTGGTGCTGGTTTGGGGCATCAATTTTATCGCCATCAAATGGGGCGTCGAAGAAATCTCGCCCTATATGCTGACTGCGCTGCGCTATATCGGGTGTGCGCTCCCGGCAGTCTTTTTTATCCGAAGGCCCCAAGTCAGCCTTGGCCTGCTCACCGCTTATGGCTTTAGCGTTGGGGTGCTGCAGTTCAGTTTCCTATTCTTGGCCATGCGCGAAGGCATGCCCGCCGGGCTCGCCAGTCTCGTCATGCAAATGCAGGTGTTTTTCACCCTAGCGCTGGCGGTGCTGGTTCTGCGCGATCGCCCGGCGTGGGTGCAGTGGGCCGGCGCGGGACTTGCGCTTATCGGTTTGAGCGTCATCGGGGCCGAACATGTGGGCGGCGCCATTTGGGGGCCGCTGCTGCTGACCATTGTCGCGGCCTTCTGGTGGGCTGTTTCCAACATCGTCACCAAACAGGCGGGCAAAATCGATATGTTGGCCTTCGTTGTTTGGGGCGCGCTGATCCCGCCCTTGCCGATGGTCGTCTTGGCGCTGATCTTTGATGGTCCGAGCGCCATAACTGGTCTTCTCGCCGTTTCGCCGCAAGCTATCGGCTCGGTGCTGTTTATCGCCTATGGCTCGACGCTTTTGGGTTATGGCTGTTGGGCGTTTTTGCTGGGTAAATATCCCGCCAGCATGGTCGCGCCATTTACCCTGCTGGTGCCCATAGTTGGCTTTGTTGCGGCCTATTTCATTTTAGGTGAGCAGATGAGCTGGTTTGAGATTGGGGGCAGTCTGCTGATCTTTTTGGGCCTTCTGCTCAATGTGTTTGGGCCTCGTTTTCTTAACCGCGTGCGATCCAACTAATGCCTATCCGTCATGTTTTGCTCGCTCTTGTGGTTGTCGCGATCTGGGGCTTTAACTTCGTCGTCATCAAACTGAGCGTTGAGGCGATGCCGCCACTGTTCGCGGCGGCGCTGCGTTTTCTCGCCGTCGCCATTCCGGCGGTCTTTTTCATCAAGCCCCCTAAAGCCCCGGCGTGGTTGGTCATTGCCTATGGCTTGGCATTTGGCTTTGCACTCTATGCCTTCCTCAACCTGTCCATGGCCTGGGGCATGCCTGCGGGCCTGTCTTCGCTGGTGCTGCAGGTGCAGGCCTTTTTTACCATGATCATCGCCTTCCTGATTTTAGGAGAGCGACCCAATCGGTTTCAGATCATGGGGGCGGGTGTGGCGTTTTTTGGCATTGCCGTCATTGCCACTGAGCGTTTGAGCGGCACTGAACTTTTGCCGCTCAGCTTTACTGTTCTTGCGGCTTTGGCTTGGGGAGTTGCCAATGTGCTGACGCGCATGGCTGGGCGGGTCAATCCACTATCGCTCACCGTTTGGGGTTCGCTTGCTGCGCCCTTGCCCCTTCTGGCTTTGTCGCTCCTCACCGAAGGGGGAGCCGCGATCGCCACGGCGATATCGAGCTTTAGTTTGAGCGACGCAGGCCTGATTGCATTTTTGGCCTATCCATCATCCATGCTGGGCGGCGTTATCTGGGCGTGGCTGCTGATGCGTCACCCCGCTTCAGTGGTGGCACCATTCACCCTGCTCGTTCCTGTCACCGGCTTGGTCTCGGCCTATCTGGTCTTGGGTGAAACAATCACGGGTGTTGAAATTTTGGGCGCGATGTTTGTCATTGCAGGCCTCGCGGTGACCTTGGCCAAAAGGCGCCCTGTGGCTTAGTCCAAAACGGGCTCAATGGGCTCGGATGGCGCTGGGTCAAGCATCATGGCTGGCGACGGTAAAGCCGTGGGTTGCAGGCCATTGAGTTGTTCTGGCGTGAGCCCGCCCCATCCATCCGCGTCCGCTCGCGCATATTCGTCTTGGCTCAGATCGGGCCAGACTACGCGCAATTCTTCAAAGCTTAGTCGCCCATTGCCATCGGTATCGACGGCCTGAAAGGTCAGTGGGGATTGGGCAAAGCTTAGGCTCGATGAAAGGGTCAACGCTGCAAGAGCCTTAAGGATAATGCGCATGGAGGGTCCTCCATCTGAATAGGAATGGCTGCGGCCGCCCTAATCAGTTAGGGCGGCCGACGGCAGGTCGATTATTGTGCGCTTGCTGCCAGCAAGGCGTCATATTCTTCGGCAGAGAGTGCGCCATTGCCATCGGTGTCAGCCGCAGCGAATGCCTCAGGCGTTAGGTCTGGCCAAGCCACTTGTGCTTCAGCGATAGAAATTGCGCTGTCCGCGTCGGTGTCAACAGAAGCGAAGTCCGTGGGCGTTGCAACCTGCGCAAAAGCAGCGCTAGTCAGGCCAAGGGCGATAACAGATGTAAGCAATGTCTTCTTCATGGGTTTCTCCATGCTGATAGCTTTCATGCAATGCCTTTTTGGGGCACTGGCGGCGCTGAATGGCCCCGCGAGAAACAATCTGACGGGGTAATATGGCCAGTTGTGCGCCCTCATGGGGCGAGGCTGGACCCATGTCGGGACCATTTTGAGGCCGGGATAATCCCCCGCCGTTAAATGAAAATAATCGTCTGAAGTGACAGATCTGAACTAGAGTGAAGTGTCTCTGTCGATCAATTGATCACGATCGTGGCAGATCAAATGCCCATAAAAGGCAAAAAGCAGGCGGGAAGACCTGCCTGCTTTTTATAAAGATGGGTTGGGGGCGTTTTATTATGGGAAGGGGCGGATGAAGTCGCCGTTCTGGTTCATAACCCACAATTCCCCGGTCGAAATATCAAACCATGCGCCATGTACGGCCAGTTTGCCTTCGGCTTCCAGCTGGCTCACATAAGGGAAACTGCGCAGGTTCTGAATGGAGTTGCGTATCGAAATGCGCTCCATTGCCGTCTGGCGTTCAGACTGGGTCAACAGATCCGCGCCAGCCAGCTGGCTTGGCAGATCGCCGAGCATGCCGAGCCACTTGCCGATAAAGTCGCCGCTATCCAGAGGGGTCGTCGCTGGGTTGAGCGCCGCCTGCATGCCGCCGCAGCGCCCATGGCCCATGATGACGATATTGGCGACGCCGAGCGCCTTAACGGCATATTCGATGCCGGCTGAGGTGCCGTGCTGCCCACCGTCTGGTTGGTACGTGGGCACAAGATTGCCGACGTTGCGCAGCACGAACATTTCACCCGGGCCAGAGTCGAAAATCATTTCTGGCGCGGCGCGACTGTCGCAGCAGGCAATAATCATTGTGGTGGGGTTTTGGCCAAGGTCGGCTAGACCGCGAATGCGTTCCTTTTCCCGGGTATAACGCCCGGACATGAAGTTCGCGTGGCCATCGAGAAGATGCTGAGGAAAGCTATGCATAACCACTCGATTAGCTGTAAGAGCCTTCAAGATCAACACCGGCTTTAGCCGTATATGGGGGGCAATTATGCAGATCTATCGTTTTCTGACGGGCGAGGACGACTCTTCTTTCTGTCACAAGGTCACAAAGGCATTGACCGAAGGGTGGCAATTACATGGTAGTCCAACTTACGCTTATGATCAGGTGACGAAAAAAATGCGGTGCGGCCAAGCTGTCACGCGTATTGTTGATGAACAGGTCTACGATCCGAGCCGTAAACTCACCGATTACTAAAAGCATTTCTCCCGCCCATTACCAGCGCGCTGGTACTGAAACGGGAGAAACACTCGGGAGGAGCCGATTGGCGAGGACGCTGTTTTAGCGCCCTCACTGGTTTCTTTGCGAAGACTAGAACTCGTTCCACGCTTCGGCGGTCGCAGCTTGCCCGCCGAAGTAGGTTTTAGCCGCTTTCTGTACGCTCTTAATCAGCCCCCGTGCGCCGGATACTTTTTCGGTCGCACCAGAGGAAGAGGTTTCGTTGGCCGAGTCCATCGCCGCAGAATCGCGCAGCGTGAAGGTTTCAACGATCGAATCCACGCGGCTGGCTTGACCCTCGGTCTGCTCGATGGAAGCGTTCATTTCTTCAACGAGCGCCGCGTTGTGCTGGGTCATTTCATCCATCTGACGCACAGCGATATTCACTTCACCAATTCCAGAAGCCTGAGCTTGGCTGTCGCTCGCAATATTGCCCATCAGAGCCGCTGAAGAGCTGACCCCTTCGACAATTTCCGTCAAACGACCTGCCACATCACTGACGAGCTTGGTGCCGTTCCGCACTTCGTCGCCAGACTGTTCGATCAAGGCCTTAACATCGGACGAGGCTTGCGCCGCACTTTGTGCCAGACGCCGCACTTCCACGGCCACAACCGCAAAGCCCTTGCCGGACTCCCCAGCGCGCGCCGCTTCCACCGAGGCGTTGAGCGCTAGAAGGTTGGTCTGGAAGGCGATGTCGTCGATCAAGCCAATGATGTTGGAGATTTTGGCAGCTGAGGTGGAAATGCGCTCCATTGCATTGGTGGCCTGGCCCATAACTTCATTGCTGGCTTCTGCAATTGAACTCATGCGTTCGGCGCTGTCACTGGCTTCGCGGGCTCGTGTCGCATTCAGCGTCACGGTATTGGCCAGCTGATCCATTGCGGCGGAGGTCTCCTCAATGGTCGCAGCCTGGCGGGTCGTGCGCTCAGACAGATCGTTCGCGCCTTCGAGAATTTCGCGAGTGGCGCGCTTGAGCGAGCGGGAGGTATCGCGCAGCTGCAATGTAATGGACTCGATCTTGTCAGCAACCGAGTTTGTACTCTGCTTGAGGCGCGAGAAGGCCCCGCGATAATCCCCGCTCATGCGGTCCCGCAGATCGGCTCGTGCCATCGAGCTGAGCACGCGATCTGCCTCGTCGAGCGCTTCTTCGATACTATCGAGCATGCCATCAAGATTGCCTGCGATGCGATCGATTTCAGGATCACCAAAGCGGGTGGCGAGGCGGGCGCTGAAATCACCCGCAATGGCTTTTTCGATGACGCCGTCAAAGGCGCTCTGGAAGTTCGCCATCATGTCAGCACGGGCTGCAATCTCAGCGGCGCGCACCTGTTTTTCTTCCTCGGCCAACTGCACATTGATGCCGTTGACGCGGAAGGTTTCGAGTGCACGCGCCATTTCGCCCAATTCGTTCTGGGTTTGGGTGCCTTCAATGGCAATATCGTAATTGCCGTCCGTCAGCTTGCCCATGGTGCCCGTGAGCTTGGCGAATGTACCGTTCAGCCAGCGGCCGGTGATGATAGCCAGCGCTAGGCCAATGACCAGACCTACAGCTGAAATAATCATGATGATGGTCAGCTGCAGCGCTTCTTGTTCAGAGATGCGCGGGCCAAGTTCGTTCTGCCGAGTGTGGGTTTCCGACGACAGGCCCTGATAGAGCTCGTACATCGGTGGGCCCAGAGCGGTCAGCGTGGAGGTGAGCGCGTGATTGCGTGGGTCTGCTCCGGTGGCTTGGGCACGGGCGACCGTTTCGAAATTGTTCAGATACTGCGCCGCGAGAACGCGCACCTGGTTGGTGACCTCAAGCGCATGTGGGTCATGCTCGAAGAGCTGGTCAGTCTCCTCATTTGCCGTTGCAATGCGTGTGGCGACTTTGCGAACCTCATCAGCCCATTCGGGCGTTGGGTTGAGCAAATAGTTCAAGAAATCAATTCGCAGCAGAGAAACGTCTGCAGCATGCTCGTCGACGGTCAGGGATTCTCGGGCTGTCGCACGGTATTCATGAAATAAATGTTCGGCATTTGACATCAGCATAATTGCCGCTGCGCCAGTAGCGATGATTAGTACTGTTAAGGCGCCAAACGCGCCGTAAATTCTGGACCGAACACTTCGGAACATACGCATAGCACCAACCTCCTGTTGATGCTTGAAAGCTTCCCACTCAGATATTACTTATTGATTACAATACTTTGCGCTGCGGCGCGTTGATTGTAGTGTAGTTCTGAATTCTGCTTGGTGACAGATGTTTACCGATAGTTTTATGTCAAAACTTTATTACGCCGATCGCCTAAATCGCTGCCAATCTAGTAAAATATCCGCAGTATTAAGTCCGAGGCGGGGTGCGAACGTCTTGTGCGCTCTGCGAACAAAGTGCGGCTTGCGCAGAAAGTATGAGCTTCCGGCTGTCGGAGGGCTTTGATTTCCGGACGCCGTGAGTCTAAAACCTAGACCAATTCCAAACTGTCCGCGACACCTCGTCGCGCCAGCCGGTCCCGGAACAGAGTCCCCATGACGGTCAGAGCCCGCCCCACTTCGCCGCATTTGCAGATTTACCGTTGGACCGTCACCATGACGATGTCCATCTTTCACCGCGCCACAGGCATTGCGAACTACTTTGGTGTTTCGCTTTTCGTCATTTGGCTGCTGGCGGCTGCCTTCAGCGCTGATGCGCTGGATGTGGTCAACGGCGTCTATGGCAGCTGGTTTGGCCAGATCGTGATGTTCCTGTTTTCCTGGAGCCTTGTTCATCACATGTGCGGTGGCATTCGCCACTTCGTCTGGGACAGCGCTGCAATGATGGAGCCGGGCCAGCGCGAGAAAATGGCTTGGGCAACGATTATTGCTTCGGTTGTGATCACGCTCGTGATCTGGACTGTTTTTGTGTGGGTGGGCTAAGCCATGAGCGACAAAAAAATCTCTTATGAGCAGATCGCCAATCCGAAATCGCATTATGGTAATGCGCGCGCTTCGACACGCCACTTCATTACCCAGCGCGTAAGCGGCGCGGTCAATATTGTCCTTCTCGCACTGACCCTGTTCATCATGGTTCAACTGGCGGGCGAAGATCGCTCCGACGTGGTTGAGCTGATTGGTGCTTGGTACATCGGCCTGCCATTGGCTGTGTTGATCGCGGTGGCCGCGATCCACATGCGCAATGGCATGCGCGATACGCTTGAGGACTATATGCACGGCAAGATCTACGATCTGGCCATGCTTCTCAATACGCTTTTCTGTCTGCTGCTTGGCGCGCTCGGCATCATTGCCGTGCTCAAGCTTGTCTTCTGGGGTTGAACTCATGGCCAACTACGAATTGATCGACCACGAATTTGACGTGGTGGTTGTTGGCGCGGGTGGTGCGGGTTTGCGCGCGACCCTCGGCATGGCCGAGCAGGGTTTTAACACCGCCTGCATCACCAAGGTTTTCCCAACCCGCTCGCACACTGTGGCGGCGCAGGGTGGTATTGCCGCTTCGCTCCAGAACATGGGCCCGGATAGCTGGCAGTGGCACATGTACGATACCGTCAAGGGTTCGGACTGGCTCGGCGATAATGACGCCATGGAATATCTCGCGCGTGAAGCGCCTGCGGCGATTTATGAGCTCGAGCACTATGGCGTGCCATTTAGCCGTACGCAGGACGGCAAGATTTACCAGCGCCCGTTCGGCGGTCACATGACCGAGTTTGGTGATGGTCCTCCGGTCCAGCGCACTTGCGCTGCCGCTGACCGTACCGGCCACGCGATCCTCCACACCCTCTATGGCCAATCGATCAAGAACGAAGCGCAGTTCTTTATCGAATATTTCGCGCTCGACCTGATCATGGGCGAAAACGGCGAGTGTCAGGGCGTTATTGCCTGGAAGCTCGACGATGGCACGCTGCATCGCTTCCGCGCCAAGATGGTGGTTCTGGCCACCGGCGGTTACGGTCGCTCCTACTTCTCGGCCACCTCCGCTCACACCTGCACGGGTGACGGCAATGGCATGGTCGCCCGTGCTGGCCTGCCACTGCAGGACATGGAGTTTGTGCAGTTCCACCCGACTGGCATTTACGGCGCTGGCGTTCTGATCACAGAAGGCGCGCGTGGCGAAGGCGGGTATCTGACCAATTCCGAGGGCGAGCGTTTTATGGAGCGCTATGCGCCCAACGCTAAGGACCTTGCCTCGCGCGACGTGGTTTCGCGCTGCATGACGCTTGAAATTCGCGAAGGTCGCGGCGTCGGTCCAAACAAGGACCATATCTATCTGCACCTTGATCACCTTGATCCAAAGGTGCTGCATGAGCGCCTGCCGGGCATTACCGAAAGCGCCAAGATCTTCGCTGGTGTCGATCTCACCCGTGAACCGATCCCGGTTCTACCGACCGTTCACTACAATATGGGTGGCATTCCGGCGAACTACCACGGCGAAGTGCTCAACCCGACCGAAGACGAACCAAACCGCATCGTGCCGGGCCTGATGGCCGTTGGCGAAGCGGCCTGTGCATCGGTGCATGGCGCCAACCGTCTTGGCTCGAACTCACTGACCGACCTTGTGGTCTTTGGCCGTGCGGCCGCAATCCGTGCCGGTCAGGTTATTGACCGTGAAGCACCGGTGCCGGGCATCAATGCGGCTGAAGACGCTAAAATCCTGTCGCGCTTTGATCGTCTGCGCAATGCCAACGGCAGCCAGCCGACCGCCAAGCTGCGCGATGAAATGCAGCGCACGATGCAGTCCGATGCCGCTGTGTTCCGCACCGATGACTCGCTCAAGCAGGGCGTCGTCAAGATGAGCGAAATCTACAAGCGTCTGCCAGACGTGAAGGTTACTGACCGCTCGCTGATCTGGAATTCGGATCTGGTGGAAACGCTGGAGCTGGAAAACCTGATGACCTGCGCTATTGCCACAGTTGTCTCGGCGGAAGCGCGTCAGGAAAGCCGCGGCGCGCATGCGCACGAGGATTTCCCGAATCGCGACGACGGCAATTGGCGCAAGCACACGCTGAGCCGGGTTAATGTAGACACTGGCGCGGTCGAACTGAGCTATCGCCCGGTCATTCTTGACCCGCTGACCCCGCAGGATCAGGGCGGCATCGATCTCAAGAAAATTGCGCCAAAAGCACGCGTTTACTAAGGTTTGGTGGAAGCAATGGTTATGACTAAACCGCAACGCATAGCCGCAGGCTGCCTCACCCTCGGCGTGGCGCTTCTTTTGGCTGGCTGTGAAACCACCGACACCGGCCCAAGCACTTATAGCTCTGGGTCGGGCACCTTCGGCCAGCAGTCGGTGACCTCGTCAGAGGGCAATAATTTTATCACGACGACGAGCCAGATTGATCCGCAGACCGGACAGCGTGTGGTCACGGGCGGCTCGTTCCACGTCTCCAGCGATGGCTCGCCCTCGTCCTTGTTCGCGCCGATGGGCACTTGGTACATTCGCGACGAATTTGCCCGCAGCTGCCAGGTGTCGTTCGGCAATGGCTCCTTAAGCGGCAGTGCTGGCGCCAAGGTGCTCGATCAGACCGGTTTCTGTTCGAGCGACTTTAGCGATGCGCGCGGCTGGATGAGTGCAGGGACGGGCTTTGCGCTGACCAATGCGTCGGGACGAATTATTGGCCAGTTCGCCAGCGATGGTAACGACAGCTATGCGGGCACGATCGACTCCATGTTCGGTCCCCGTCCTGTAAAAATTACACGTAGGTAAGCGCATGAATAAGCTCACTATTGCAGGTGCCGTGTGCATGAGCCTCGCTTTGGCGGTTCCCGCTTATGCAGCCACTCCGACGGCCGCACAAAAGCAGGAGTTCTTCGAGGTGTGCTTGAATATCTCGCAGAACCAAGAGCTGTGTGCGTGCAAGGCCGATGCGGCCATGTCGTTGATTGATGAGCGCTTTATGGCTGTCGTGATTTCTTCGATGAAGGGCGGATCGCCCAAGTCTGAAGACTACGTCGCCTACAATGCCTACGTCGCCAAATCGAACCAAGTGTGCAAGCCGAACTACTAATCGGGCTTTTACGGTGTTCGCGCCGAGTTGAGCGGCGTGTCGAAAGGAAGTTGAGAAATGGCCGAACTGACCCTGCGCAAGGCAGACCAGCCGCAGAAGGGCAAAACCTGGCCCAAGCCTGAAGGCGCGACGCGTCTGCGCGAATATCATGTTTATCGCTATGACCCGGACAAAAACGAGAACCCGCGGATCGACACCTATTTCGTCGATCTCGACAATTGCGGCCCAATGGTTCTCGATGCGCTGCTCTATATCAAGAACAACACCGATCCCACGCTGACGCTGCGCCGCTCTTGCCGTGAAGGCATCTGTGGCTCGTGCTCGATGAATATCAACGGGCTCAATACGCTGGCCTGTACCAAGGGCATGGACGATTCCACCGGTCCGGTGAAAATCTACCCGCTGCCGCACATGCCAGTGGTCAAGGATCTGGTTCCCGATCTGACCAATTTCTATGCGCAGCACCGTGCCATTGAGCCTTGGCTCAAGACCACCTCGCCGACGCCGGAAAAAGAATGGAAGCAGTCGGTTGAAGACCGCTCCAAGCTCGATGGTCTTTACGAGTGCATTCTGTGCGCCTGCTGCTCGACCTCCTGCCCAAGCTATTGGTGGAACGGTGAGAAGTATCTTGGTCCGGCGGCGCTGCTGCAGGCCTATCGCTGGCTCATCGACAGCCGCGATGAAACCACCAATGACCGTCTCGATAATCTTGAAGACCCGTTCAAGCTGTATCGCTGCCACACCATTATGAACTGCACCAAGGTTTGCCCCAAGGGTCTCAACCCCGCCAAGGCCATTGCGCAGATCAAGAAGATGATGGTCGAGCGTCAGGTCGCTTAATAGCGCTATCGCTATAGTGAAATGAAAAACGGCGGGGGTTGACCCCGCCGTTTTTTGTTGACCACCAGAGAGATTACTCGGCGTCGATCAGCATTGCCTTGCCGGTCTCATAAGCCGATTTGCAGTCAGTTGCGTCGGCGCGTGTATCGCTTTCGAACACGGTGCCTGCGACCCCTGGCCCTTCAAAGCGCGGATCATCGCACTGGCCATCATTGGCATAGCTTGAGGTGTCGTCACCAAAGTCGATCTCGCTGCTATCATAGGGCGCGCCGAGGGCATATTCGGGCGTGTAGACCGGCTTGATGGTGACACTGCCTGCGTTAAACTGCGCCTCGCAGTCGCTGGCGTCGCTCATAATGTCCTCGAACAGCATCTTCTTATTGAGCCCTGTCCCGGCAAAACGTGGATCATCGCATTCCCCGTCATTGGCCCAACGCGAGCTATCGTCGCCAAAGTCAAATGCGACGTTGAGCTGGTCGACTGTCTTGAACGAAACATCGCCTGTCAGAAACGCTGCGCGGCAGTCGCTCGCATCCGCCGACCGTGTCCCGCCATCCGTCAAATTCGACGCGCCAGGCCCGAAAAAGTCTGGGTCATCACATTCGCCGTCGTTGGCCCACTCGCCGCTATCGTCCCCAAAATCGATGCGTCGCGCGATGGCCTCAAGAGATGCAGTCGCCGCAGCGGATCGAACCGGCGTTGCCGCTTCGTCCTCGCCTTCGCCGACAAGGTGGACGGTCCCGTCTTCATAGGCTTCGCGGCAGTCAGAGGCGTCAGCCTTCTCGTCTTCCGGCAGCAGGGCGCTGTTCATGCCCGGGCCGGCAAACCGTGGGTCATCGCATTCGAGGTCATTGGCCCACTGCGAAGAATCATCGCCAAAGTCGATGTCGTCGATGCTTGTGCGTTCGAGGCTAGCGTCGCCGCCGCCATCTGCGAGGGTGATGTCTCCGGCGTCAAACAGCGCCTTACAATCCGTCGCGTCTTTTAGAGCATCTTCGGGAAGAAGCTCCGTCGCCATTTTCGCGCCGGTGAAGCGCGGGTCATCGCATTCCCCGTCATTGGCCCATTCGGAGCTGTCATCGCCAAAATCAATTTCAGCATCGGCAATAGCCTCTGCGCGTGCCACGGCCCCAGCAGCATCAGCTTCGTCTGCTGTTTCCGCGAGGGTGATCTTGCCCGCATCGAACAGTGTCTGGCAGTCGGTCGCGTCTTTTAGAGTGTCGGCGGCTTCCAGTTCCTCGGCCATGTTTTCGCCCGCGAAGCGAGGATCATCGCATTCCCCGTCATTGGCCCATTCGGAAGTGTCGTCGCCAAAATTTACCGACGTGTCTTGCGCTGATGCTGGCAATGTCAGGCCGGCCATCAGTGCTGCGATCAGGAGGGAAGAGCTCAGGCCCTTGCTTGATGTTCTCATAGTCGTCTTACCCCAGATGCACTTGAATTGGTTCCAAGCCTAAGGCCGTTTCGTATGGGAACCAAGCGTCATGCGCTTTTGATTTTGTACTGGCGCTCCTTTTTGGCAAAGAGCCATGAACCTGAAAGAACAAGTGCAGTGCCTAACGCGTGATAAGGGGTGAAGGCTTCACCTAAAATGACAACGGCGAGCAAAATCGTCACGATGGGTCCAAAACTGGCCGTCGACGAGGTGGCGCGGGCGCCAATCCGCGAGATTGCCGTGTTCAGCAAGAACGACGGCAGCACCGTGCCAAAAATCCCGAGCATGAACGCAAGAGACCAGATGTAGCTGTCATACTGGGCATAGGCAGCGACCCCGTCGAGCACGGCAGATTGGCCGATGGCCAGCACAGCCGCTGTCGCCATGCCGATGCAGGTGAACAGCCCTGAGCCCAGAATCAGCATTTGGCGCTTGGCCAAGTGCTGATAGAGCGCGAACGTCAGTGCAGATCCCAAGACCAAAAGCGTACCCTGCCAAAGCCCATCGGGCGACACGGTGAGGTTCCAGACAAAGATCACCAGCAGTCCGGCATAGCTCACCAACATGGGCGGCACCAATTGCCAGATCATCCGGTCACCGAAAAACCAAACGCCAAAGAGCAGCACAAAGAACGGATAGGTGAACAGCACCAGCCGCTCATATTGGGCTGAAACAAAAGCCAGCCCTGCGAAATCGAGATAGCTTGAGAGATAATAACCTAGGGCTCCGACCGCCATTGAGGCCGCGAGCGTTTTGGGCGTCAGCAGCGCCTTCAGTTCCGGTCGGCGTGAGAGCAGTATCGCCAGAATCACGAGGTAGACGGGCAGGGCGACCAGCATGCGCAGCGCCAGCGTGCCCTCGGTTGTTACCCCAGCAGCAAAGGCGAGCTTGATGAAAACGCCCTTGGTCGAGAACAGCGCCGCCCCCGCAAAGGCAAGGCCATAGCCCAAAAGGTCACTGCGCGGCGCCGGGGAAATTTGTGTGGTCATGCAAGAAGCTTAGACGCTGATTTGGACAGCGCGAAAGCCCAAAGCCTGCAAATTCGTCCAATTAGCCGCGCGGGTGCGCCAGGGCGTAGCTTTCCAAAAGCCGCTCGGTGTCGACAGCCGTATAGATCTGCGTTGTCGATAGGCTGGCATGGCCCAATAGCTCTTGGATGGCACGCAGATCGCCCCCCTTGCCGAGCAAATGGGTTGCAAAAGAGTGCCGCAGCGCGTGCGGTGTTGCAGTTTGTGGCAGGCCAAGGGCCGAGCGTAACAATTCCATGCGCGCTTGGATTGGTCTGGGGCCCAGAACACCGCCGCGAATAGCGCGGAACATGGGTTCGTCTGTGTTCACTGCAAAGGGCAAAAGGCCAAGATAGCTGTCGATAAAAGCGCGCACGGAGGCGATGAGGGGCACCATGCGAACCTTGCCGCCCTTGCCGGTGACGCGCAGTGTCGTGCTTTCCAAATCGGCTTTCCGCAGGGCCAAGGCTTCCGAAATACGCAAGCCCGCCCCATAGCAGAGGGCAATCACCGCCATATCTCTTGCCGCGACCCACGGCCTGTCCTCACGTTCGCCCGCCATGCTCACCGCTTGCTTGGCCTCAATAACAGTCAGGGCCTTTGGCAGTGTTCTGGGGATTTTGGGGCTGCGGATGACATTGAGGGCTTCGGAGGTAAGGATCCCCTCGCGCTCTAGGAATTGAAAATAGCTGCGCAGCGACGACAGGACCCGCGCCAGCGAGCGGGAGCCCAAGCTGTCATTGCGCCGTTCCGCCATAAAGGCGCGAATATCAGCGCCGCGCAGGTCTTTTAGAAAGGCGAGCGTCACCGCTCCGCCCATATGGCCAGACAAAAAGCTCATGAACTGGCCAATGTCGCGCCCATAGGCTTCCAGCGTTTTGGGGGCGAGACGCTTGATCGAGCCCAGCTCTCTGAGCCAGTTCTCAACGCTATCGCGGACAAAAGGATCGGTGGCAAAGGCGCTATCGGTCATAGAGAGACCCTAGCGCCTTTGCATGAATAAACTCTAGCCGATTAGCTCTTGTTGCCCTTGGCAGCTTTATAGGCGGCCAACTCTAGGCGGTCTGGTTGTGATGAGAGCAATATGGCGAGCACCAATCCAATCGCCGCTCCGATCAGCGTGTCCCAGATACGCTCGCTCGCCATGTGAAAGCCCGATACGCCCGGCATGCCGATCACTGTCATCAGCAGCGCCATGGGCGTTACCAGCATTTGCCCAAGCGCATAGTTCGAGCCGATGATGATTTCGGTGATGATCTGGAGCCCGACGATGAGCCCCATCATCTGCCAGACATTGGGTTCGAATATCAGAATCACGCCAGCAATGGCGGCCCCAATCACGACGCCCAAAAGGCGCTGAACCCCACGATGGAGCGCATGGTAGAGGTGTGGCCCGGTCATTGCTGCCATCGCCCCCATGGCCGCCCACGACGGGTGAGAAGCGCCGATCAGCTGGGAGGCCGCCGCTGCTAGAAACGTCGCGAGCGTAATAGAGAGCGCTACTTCAATGCGCCGCTTGCGGGGCAGGGCGGGCTCACCGGGCACAAAGGCCGATGGGTCGTTGCGGAATTTCTCCGTGAGAAAACAGATTGCCCAGGCGAGCAAACCAACGAGCATCACCGTCAGGCCACGTTCGATGATTTCGACAAAGCGCACGGGCGTGTCGAAGGATGCCCCTGCTGCAAACACCATCAAAAGCGCTCCCGGCGCGCCCATCTTGACCGTCTGTTGAACGAACATCAGTCCGCCGCAGCACAGCGCCAGCACGATCAGCATGACAAGGTTTGGGGCGCCCAGCCAAGCCGCGGTCGATGTGACCAGAACCACAGCGGTCTGCGACAGCATGCAATAGAGCAGCAACCAGTTCCTTCGTTGCGCGGGCGCAAAGCGCCCGTAAAGGGCGACAATAGAGCCAAGCGCGGCAAAGCTGAGGAGATGGGCGAAGGGCGAGATATAGATCAGCGGCATGGCAATCGCGCCGGTCAGCGCCGCTTGTACCCCGGCCATCGCTGAGGCGCGAACATGCGGCTGAGGGGCTATCCTCATGCCGTCGCGAAGGGTGTGCGGGTGCAAAATATGTTTAGCGGCGTCGCGACGGCGCGGGCGGTCGCTCGTTGGCGGGGTGTCCATAGGCAGCAGACGTGAGTGAGGATAGGGCCATTGGGCCAGACGGTCCGACGGGACCGGATAAGTTCGCGTTCTTAAGGTATTCACTAGGGGCGGCGGAGCCCCGACTTTGGTTCTAGCTGCCCTGCGACAACGGCTGTGGATTGTAGACGAGGCCTTAACCTTCTAGAACATTGAGCGAACAAATTTGGCGCTGACAGCTTGGCCCTCGGCTCTTGTCACGCCTGCGCTCTCATGCACAAAAGGGCTCATGTTAGATCGCCCAGACATTGTCGCCGTCATGGTCGGGGTCGCCGTAGAGGGGCCCTATAGCTATCGCGTGCCTCACGGCATGAGCGTTGAGCGTGGCTCCATCGTGTCTGTGCCCTTGGGGCCGCGTTTGGTTTTGGGTGTTGTCTGGGGTGTGCCCAAAGACAGTTTTGCGCATAATCGTCTGCGCGATATCGCCCAGACCTATGATGTTCCCCCGCTCTCTGACGAGCTGATGCGTCTGGTCGATTGGGTTGCCCGCTATACGATTACCCCGCCCGGTCAGGTTTTGCGCGGCGTTCTGCGCTCCCCCGAAGCGTTGGATGCGCCCAAGCCGACAACTGCGTTCCGTCGCACCGGCGTTGTGCCTGATAAAATGACCAGCGCGCGTGAGCGCGTGCTTGAGATTTTGGTCGATGACATGGCTTGGCCCAAGCCTGCGCTCATTGGCGCGGCCGGGGTGTCAGCCTCTGTGGTGGAGGGGTTGGAAAAGGCGGGTGTGGTTGAGCGAATCGAATTGCCCGCCGCTCCCATCGTCCAAATTCCCGATCCTGATGCGGCGCCATCCACGCTTAGCCCTGAACAGCACAGTGCGCTCGATCAGATATTAGAGACGGGCGCCCACAATTTTGGCGTTGCTCTGCTCGATGGCGTCACTGGGGGCGGCAAAACCGAAGTCTTCTTTGAAGCGGTGGCCGATACGCTGCGTGCCGGGCGTCAGGCGGTGATTCTTCTGCCTGAAATCGCCCTCACCAATACATTCATCGATCGCTTCACCCGCCGTTTTGGGACGCGCCCGGCAGAATGGCACTCGGATTTGACGCCTGCGCAACGCGCCAAGATCTGGCGTGGCGTCTTGGATGGCACGGTCCGTGCTGTCGTTGGCGCGCGTTCGGCCCTGTTTTTGCCCTTCCGCGAGCTGGGGCTGCTGGTGCTCGATGAAGAGCACGACGGCGCATATAAGCAATCAGAAGGCTTTACCTACCACGCCCGCGATATGGCGATCGTGCGGGCTCAATTTGCTAAGGCACGCGTCATCCTCTCCTCGGCCACCCCTTCGGTCGAATCGCGCAACAATGCCAATCAGGGGCGCTATGCCCATGTTCGGCTCACTTCGCGCTTTGCCGAAGCGGCCATGCCCAATATCACTGCGCTCGACATGCGCACCGATGGGCCGGAAAAAGGGGAGTGGATCGCGCCCACGCTGGCCCGCGAGATTTTTGCTGCCTTGGATCGGGGCGAACAGGCGCTTCTCTTTCTTAATCGTCGCGGCTACGCGCCGCTCACCCTCTGCCGCTCCTGCGGGCATCAATATAAATGCCCCGACTGCTCGGCGTGGATGGTGGAACACCGATTCCGTGGTGTCATCATGTGCCACCACTGCGGCCATGAGATGAAAACGCCCAAAGTCTGCGGCGAATGTGGGGATACAGAAAGCCTAACAGCCGTTGGGCCGGGCATTGAGCGCGTGGCTGAGGAGGCTGCGGTGCGATTCCCCGACGCGCGTCGGGTGTTGCTCTCCACGGACATGGGTTCGCATACACAGTTGCGCGACCGATTCTCTGAAGTGGCACGTGGCGAATTTGATCTCATCATCGGCACGCAGCTGGTGTCCAAAGGTCACCATTTCGAGAAGCTCTCTGTTGTTGGCGTGCTGGATGCCGATCTCGGGCTCGCTCACGGCGACCCCCGCGCCTCGGAGAAAACCTTCCAGATTCTCACGCAGGTTGCAGGCCGCGCTGGCCGCGCCTCGCAGCACGGCAAGGCGTTCTTGCAGACCTACCACCCCGATCATCCGGTGATGAAAGCCATGGTAAGCGGGGATCGAGAGGCCTTCTATGCCTCCGAGCTTCATGCCCGAGAAGCCGGTGGCATGCCGCCTTTCGGGCGTCTTGCGGCGCTAATCGTTTCCTCAGGCGAGCAGGCGCTGGCCATGGCTCATGCCCGTATGCTCCTCACCTCCGCGCCCATGGCCGATGGGGTCCGGCTCTTTGGGCCAGCGGACGCGCCTGTCTCTATGATAAGGGGGCGTCACCGCGTGCGTCTTCTCGCGCAGTCTGGCCGAGACTTCGATTTGTCCGGTTATGTGCGGTTTTGGCTGGCGAGTGCAGAAAAAGCCAAGGGTGATTTGCGCGTCCAAATTGACATAGACCCCGTCAGCTTCATGTAAATTTCTGTCGGAGCAGATTTTCCCTGTGAAAAACCCGACCGTTCTTGGCGCGAAAAGCAAGTCGTGCTTGGAAATTTATCCCAATAAAAAGCGCAATCGGGCCTGCGACACTTTCGCAACGACTGAATCCCATGCGCAAGCCTTGCAGTGCCTGCTTTTCCTGTGTTAGAGCGGGCGCGAATTTAGGGGTCCGGCTCGTGGCCCGTTTCCGAGCACGTCCAAGCGTTCATATTCCGCCCCGGGTACCCATCCGGAGACGGCCAATTAGAGGGTGAAGCAGCATTGGCAGCGCAGAACTCAGTGCTTACCCAGATCGCGCGGCCATATGCGTCGGCGCTTTTTGACCTCGCCCGGAGCGAGAACCAGATGGCTCAGGTTGAAACTGGCCTGTCTGACGTCTCCCGGCTTATCGGTGAAAGCGAAGATTTTTCTCGCTATCTCCGTTCTCCAGTTCTCTCCAGCGATGTGAAAGCATCCGCGCTCAACGCTATTCTTGAGCGCGCGAAGGTCAACCAGACCGTCGCTAACTTCCTTCGCGTGGTGGCCCAGAATGGTCGCCTCTTTGCTCTCGATCAGATCATCACGGCTTTCCGTGAACTGGCCGCAGAAGCACGTGGCGAGACCACGGCAGACGTGACCTCTGCCGCTCCGCTGACCGCGGAACAAGCAGCAGCTTTGGCGGAAACGCTCAAGGCCAAGCTTGGCAAGACAGTCACGCTCAATCAATTCGTCGATCCCTCGCTCATCGGTGGCCTTCAGGTCAAAGTCGGTAGCCAGATGATCGACTCTTCGCTCAAGACAAAACTCGCCGCGATGAAAGTCGCCATGAAAGAGGTCGGATAAATGGACATCAAAGCCGCGGAAATTTCTGCGATCCTCAAGGACCAGATCAAGAATTTCGGCCAGGAAGCCCAGGTTTCCGAAGTTGGTCAGGTGCTCTCCGTCGGTGACGGTATTGCCCGCGTATACGGCCTCGACAACGTTCAGGCTGGTGAGCTCGTTGAATTCCCAGGTGGCGTTAAGGGCATGGCTCTTAACCTCGAAACCGACAACGTCGGTGTCGTGATCTTCGGTTCCGACCGTCAGATCAAGGAAGGCGACGTCGTTAAGCGTACCGGCGCCATCGTGGACACCCCAGTTGGTCCAGGCCTCTTGGGTCGCGTTGTCGACGGTCTGGGTAACCCGATCGACGGCAAGGGTCCAATCGACCACACCGAACGTCGTCGCGTTGACGTTAAGGCTCCTGGCATTCTGCCACGTAAGTCGGTTCACGAACCAATGTCGACCGGCCTCAAGGCTATCGACGCGCTGATCCCAATCGGCCGTGGCCAGCGTGAATTGATCATTGGCGACCGTCAGACCGGTAAGTCCGCGATCATTCTCGACACCTTCCTCAACCAGAAGCCAGCTCACGACGCAGGCGCTTCGGACACTGACAAGCTCTATTGCATCTACGTTGCAATCGGCCAGAAGCGTTCGACCGTTGCTCAGTTCGTGCGTCAGCTCGAAGAATCCGGCGCCCTGCCGTACTCGATCGTTATCGCTGCGACCGCTTCGGACCCAGCACCGCTCCAGTACATCGCACCGTTCACCGGTTGCGCGATTGGCGAATGGTTCCGTGACAATGGCAAGCATGCCGTTATCGCGTATGACGATTTGACCAAGCAGGCTGTTGCTTACCGCCAGATGTCGCTTCTTCTGCGTCGTCCACCAGGCCGTGAAGCTTACCCAGGCGACGTTTTCTACCTCCACAGCCGTCTTCTCGAACGCGCTGCGAAGATGAACGAAGCCAATGGTCTTGGCTCGCTGACTGCTCTGCCAGTTATCGAAACCCAGGCAAACGACGTTTCGGCTTACATCCCGACCAACGTGATCTCGATCACCGACGGCCAGATCTTCCTCGAAACCAACCTCTTCTTCCAGGGTATCCGCCCAGCCGTTAACGTCGGTCTGTCGGTTTCCCGCGTTGGTGGTTCGGCTCAGATCAAGGCGATGAAGCAGGTTGCTGGTTCGCTTAAGGGTGAACTCTCCCAGTACCGCGAAATGGCTGCATTTGCTCAGTTCGGTTCCGACCTTGACGCTGCAACCCAGCGCCTTCTGAACCGTGGTGCGCGTCTGACTGAGCTGCTCAAGCAGCCACAGTTCAGCCCGCTCAAGACTGAAGAGCAGGTTGCGGTGATCTTCGCTGGTGCGAACGGCTACCTCGACTCGATCCCAGTTTCGCAGGTGATGGATTTTGAACAGCACACCCTGTCCGCTCTGCGCGGCAAGTATGCTGACATTCTCGCCACCATCGCGAAGGACAAGGCTCTGAGCGACGACACCCGTGCAAAGCTCAAGTCGGCTCTTGATGATATCAAGAAGACCTACGCGGCCTAAGCCCGAAGGAGACGACAGGCTATGCCGTCGCTAAAGGACCTAAAAAACCGGATCGACTCGGTCAAATCGACCCAGAAGATCACCAAAGCCATGCAGATGGTCGCGGCCGCAAAATTGCGCCGCGCACAAGAAGCGGCTGTCGCTGCCCGTCCATACGCTGAGCGTATGGGCGCGGTGCTCTCCTCCTTGGCCGCCGTTTATGACGGCCAGGCAGATGCTCCGGTGTTGCTCGCTGGTAACGGCCGCGACCAGGTTCATCTGCTGGTGGTTGCCACTGGTGAGCGCGGCTTGGCTGGTGCTTTCAACTCGTCGATCGCACGTCTTGCGCGCGATCACGTCTTGAAGCTTCAGGCTGAAGGTAAGACCGTCAAAATTCTTACCGTCGGTCGCAAGGGCCACGACATTCTGCGTCGTCAGTTCGCCGATCTGATCGTTGATACGGTCAGCTATCGCGAAGTGAAGACCGTTGGTTTTGCTCAGGCGTCTGAGATTTCTCAGCGTCTGCAGACCATGTTCGCAGCTGGTGAATTCGATATCGCCACCCTGTTCTTTGCTAAGTTCAACTCCGTGATCAGCCAGGTGCCACAGGCAGTCCAGCTCATCCCGGCCAAGATCGAAGCTGTTGAGGGTGCGGGTAAGGTCGATAACTCGACCGTACTTTACGAATATGAGCCCAGCGAAGAAGCGATCGTCGAAGACCTTCTGCCACGCAATATCAGCGTGCAGATCCTTCGCGCGTTCCTCGAAAACAGTGCTTCGTTCTACGGTGCGCAGATGTCCGCAATGGACAATGCTACCCGTAATGCGGGCGACATGATCGGCAAGCTGCAGCTGAGCTATAACCGCCAGCGTCAGGCTCAGATCACCAAAGAACTTATCGAAATCATTTCCGGCGCGGAAGCGCTCTAACCCCTCAGCGAGGACGAACAAATGGCAGATAAAAAGGCCGGTCGCGTATCGCAGGTCATTGGCGCCGTCGTTGACGTGGTGTTCGACGATCACCTGCCCGCAATCCTGAACGCGCTTGAAACCACTAACAATGGTCAGCGTCTGGTACTCGAAGTAGCTCAGCACTTGGGCGAAAACGCAGTACGCACCATTGCTATGGACACGACCGAAGGTCTCGTCCGTGGCACCGAAGTAACCGATCTGGGCACCGCGATCCGCGTTCCAGTTGGTGAAGGCACCCTCGGCCGCATCATGAACGTTATCGGCGAGCCGATCGACGAAGCTGGTGCGATCGAATCAGAAGGCCTGCGTGAAATTCACCAGGACGCTCCAGCATTTGCTGAACAGAACCCTGCTTCCGAAGTGCTCGTCACCGGGATCAAGGTTGTTGACCTGATCGCTCCATACGCTCGCGGTGGTAAGATCGGTCTGTTCGGTGGCGCCGGCGTGGGCAAGACCGTTCTGATCCAGGAACTGATCAACAACGTTGCTAAGGCACACGGTGGTTACTCGGTGTTCGCTGGCGTGGGTGAACGTACCCGCGAAGGCAACGACCTGTACTACGAAATGATCGAATCGGGCGTGAACAAGGACCCACATGAGAACAACGGCTCTGCCGCTGGGTCTAAGTGCGCTCTCGTGTTCGGCCAGATGAACGAACCACCAGGCGCGCGTGCTCGCGTTGCTCTGACGGGCCTCACCATCGCGGAAAACTTCCGTGACAAGGGCCAGGACGTTCTGTTCTTCGTCGACAACATCTTCCGCTTCACTCAGGCAGGTGCTGAAATGTCGGCTCTGCTCGGCCGTATTCCATCGGCAGTGGGCTATCAGCCAACCCTGTCGACCGACATGGGCGCGATGCAGGAACGCATCACCACCACCACCAAGGGTTCGATTACCTCGGTGCAGGCCGTGTACGTTCCAGCGGACGATTTGACCGATCCGGCACCAGCAACCACCTTCGCTCACTTGGACGCGACGACCGTTCTGAACCGTGCGATCTCCGAAAAGGGTATCTACCCTGCAGTGGATCCACTGGCTTCGAACTCGCGTATCCTTGACGCGAACGTTGTTGGCCAGGAGCACTACGATACCGCTCGTCAGGTTCAGTCGATCCTGCAGAAGTACAAGGCTCTCCAGGACATCATCGCCATCCTCGGGATGGACGAATTGTCGGAAGAAGACAAGCTGACCGTGGCGCGCGCTCGTAAGATCGAACGCTTCATGTCCCAGCCGTTCGACGTGGCAGAAGTGTTCACCGGTTCGCCAGGCGTGTTCGTAAAGCTCGAAGACACCATCAAGGGCTTCAAGGGTCTCGTGAACGGTGATTACGATCACCTTCCAGAACCAGCCTTCTACATGGTTGGCACCATCGAAGACGCTGTTGCCAAGGCACAGAAGCTGGCCGCTCAGGCAGCCTAAGCTAAAAATCGGTGTGGGCCGCCCCGGCGGCCCACCCTTTTCGTCAAGGGGCCCGGATCCATTTCGGGCTTCATTGCCAAAGGACCAAGAGAATGGCTGAAGGCCTCAAGATCGAGATCGTGTCGCCAGAGCGGCTTGTGCTGTCCGAGACCGCAGTGTCTGTCACTGCTCCGGGCACCGAAGGCTACTTTACCGTCATGCCCGACCATGCGCCGTTCATGACCACCCTCCGTTCCGGTTTCATCACCGTGACTCCTGTCAACGGCAAGGCATCGATCTATTTCGTGCGCGGCGGCTTTGCTGACGTTTCGCCGAGTGGTTTGACCATTCTCGCCGAAGAATCGGTTCCTTTCAGCGAATTCGATCATGAAGGTCTCAAGACCCAGATCGCTGCTGCACAGGAAACCCTGAAGAACGCCAAGGTCGAAGAAATGACCTTCGCGCAGGAAATCGTCACAGGTCTCGTGAACCTGGCTGCGGAAGCTGCTCAATTGAACGGCACGCACATCCACTAATCCCTGCGATTAGTACTGATATAAAAGAAGGCCGCCCTCCCAGAGGCGGCCTTCTTGCATTTGAGCTGGAATAGTTTCGGGTTACGCTAGGGCCGCGTCGACAAGCGCCTGCGCATGCAGTTCCGTGGTGTCATAGCAGGGCAAAGCGCTCACACTGTCATCCACCAGCATACCGATCTCCGTACAGCCCAAAATGACCGCCTGCGCGCCGCGATGGGCCAAGCGCTCAATCGCGTTGAGATAGATTTTTCGCGACTCTTCGCGGATGATGCCTTTGCAGAGCTCGTCGTAGATAATGCCGTTGAGATTGGTGTGATCGACGTCTGGAGTAAGAGGCGTCAAGCCACGGGCCGAGAGGCGATCCTTATAAAATCCCATCTCCATGGTGAACCGCGTGCCCAAAAGCCCAACCGTATCATAGCCATCAGCCAGCAGGGCATCAGCCGTTGGGTCGGCGATATGGATAAAGCGCGCTGAAACGCCCTCTGTGACCTCTTCAGCGACAAGATGCATGGTGTTGGTGGCCAAGCCCAGAACTTGCGCTCCAGCCGCTTCAAGGGCTTTGGCGGCGCCATTGAGCACAACGCCTGCATCATGCCAACGACCTTCGGCTTGCATGGCGGCGATTGGCGCGAAATCGACGGAGTGAATGATCACGGGCGCTGAATGGAGGCCCCCGAGACGGCGCGCCGTTTCGGTGTTGAGAATGCGGTAGTAGTGAGCGGTCGATTCCCAGCTCATGCCGCCAATCAGACCAATTGTTTTCACGAGAAATACCGCCGAGGAATGTCAGCAAATGCGTCGACGACTTTGTCGTAAGCATCGCGTTTGAACGGGATGATCAATTCGGGAGCCAAGGTTAGGTCCTCCCAACGCCACCCGTTGAACTCGGGCTTATGCTTGCCTTTTGCAGGGGCCAGAACATTGATTTCGCTCTCATCGCCTGTGAAGGCGAAGGCGTACCAACGCTGGCGCTGTCCGCGATATTTGCCTTTAAACCCAACACCCATGATCTCGGGCGGAAAATCGTAATAGATCCACTCAGGGGCCTCAGCGAGGAGGCTCACGGAGGTGACATTTGTCTCTTCATAAAGCTCACGCAGAGCGGCCTTGAGACTGTCTTCGCCCTTGTCGATGCCGCCTTGCGGCATCTGCCAGGCAAAGCCCGAAGAACTGGACTTTTCTGGGTCGCCTTCCGAGAGACGATGGCCGAGAAAAACCTTGCCTTGGGCATTAAACAGAGCCACCCCAACGCAGTCACGATAGGGCAGGCTCTCACGATCTGGACGATCGGACATTGATAAGGCCTATTTCATAAGTGCGCTGGCGGGGACCAGGACGATCCCTTTGGCGTCTAGCTCCTGTGCCCATTCCGACACGGTCTGCACCGAGATGGGCAGCGCACTAATAATACCAATCGCCGAGCCAGTTTCCATGGCCTGAGCTTCAAGGCTGGCAATCGCTGAGAGAATAGCAGGACGAGATGGGTTGGCGTCGAGCATTGTCGTGGCGCGGGTAAAAGGCACATTATTGGCCTCTGCCAGCTGCCCAGCCACCGAGCGGTTCGAGGAGCCGTCATCGAGATAGCCCAAGCCGCGCAGGCCCAGCTCTTCCATGACTGGGCTCATGTCTCCGGCCGAAGCGGTAAACCGCGCGCCCATATTGTTCATCACGCTGAAATAACCGCCGAAGCGCGACATCAGCCAAAACAGCTTGTCGAGATTTGCGCGTGGTGTTTCGCCGGTCAGCATCGTGTGCGGGCCGGGATCATTTTGCGGATAATCAAAGGGCTCAAGCGGGATTTCCAGCATCACCTCATGGCCGGATGCCCTTGCGGTATTGACGGTGCCCACCAGCGAGCGGCCATAGGGCGCAAAAGCGAGAGTGATGTCAGCCGGGAGCTGATCAATGGCGTTCATCGAGCCCTGCTCGTTAATGCCGAGACCGGTCACGACAATGGCGATTTTGGCCAGATTTGGCGCAATTTCATCGAACGGACGCCGGTAGGCGTCGAAGGGGCCAAGGCCCGTGGGCGACATGCGCGGGATGATGCCATTGACGGTTTCTTCCGCCAATTCAGGCAGAACGCCTGTGCCGATCAAACTCACTTCCAGCGATGGTCGTGGTGTGGTTTCGGCAGGCTCATAAGGAACGAGGGGGACTTGCCCTGCAGGAAATTGCTGATCGTCTGCGGTGATTGTGACGGGTGAGGTCGCGCCAGCCGAGGCGTTCGGCACGGCGACAGCATTTGCGACCGCATTGGCGTCACGCGTCGAGGTGATAGCCACTTCAGCCATTGGGCGGCCGCCGAGCGGGTCGTCTACCAAGACGATCCGCCCAAGGGCGCCAAGCAAGATAACGATACTGACCCCGAACAATGTGCGGGCCAGCGGGAAATGATGCCGGCCGCCATCGACCCGATGTTTGCGCCCTCTCAAAGGCGTCGAAAGGTCATTGGCCATATCGTTGCGCTCGTGCCCACTGGGGTAGTTCAGTTGTCAGGATGCGGCGCGAATCACGCCGCATCACAAGTTTAGTGCGAAAACCTTTATTCCGCCTTTGGCGGGAAGGCTTCGTGGGTTTCTTCACCGGTAATCAGCTTCACCGCATACTGGAGCTGTACGTCCTCGGCTGCATCTTGCGGCACGTAAACCGACGAGCCGACTGTCGCTTCTTCCTGGCCTTCGATCTCGATATGGCCTTCGAGTGCAGCTTCGCCGATGATCTCGTCACGACCCTTGATCTCGTCAGGAACCTTCTGCAGCACTTCAATGTCGGGCGTGATGCCGAGCGCCTGAATGGACCGGTTTGATGGCGTGTAATAGCGCGCGGTTGTGATCCGCATTGCGCCATCAGGACCAAGCCCGATGATCGACTGCACCGAACCCTTGCCGAATGAGCGCGTGCCAACAACGGTTGCGCGCTTGTGGTCTTGCAGAGCACCGGCGACGATTTCCGAAGCAGAAGCCGAGCCACCGTTGACCAGAACAATCATCGGAATGTCTTTGAGGCGACGATCGAGTGGATCGGGCGCTGCGTCATAGCGAGCGCTTTCGCGTTCGGTGCGGCCACGGGTCAGCACAACAGCGCCGCGTTCAAGGAAGGCGTCGGCAACATAGACCGACTGATCGACCAGTCCGCCTGGATTGTTGCGCAGGTCAAGGATGATGCCCTTGGGCGCCTTGCCTTCACGTTCTTTCCAGATATCGTCCACGGCCTTTTCGATGCCGACGAAAGCCTGTTCGGAGAAGCGCGACAGGCGCAGAACCGCGACTTCGTCATCCCCTTCCATGCTCCAGCGCACAGCGCGCATCGAAATGGTGCCGCGGGTCAGTTCGAACTCGAGAGGCTCGTTCACGCCTTCGCGGGCAATGGTGATTTTTACCTTGGTGCCGACGGGGCCGCGCATTTTGCCAACGGCTTCGTCCTGGGTCATGCCCTGAACGTCGTCGCCGTCGATCTCGATGATAAGGTCATTGGAGAGAATGCCAGCCTTGGCAGCCGGGGTGTCGTCGATGGGCGAGACCACTTTAATATAGCCGTCTTCCATCTGGATCTCGACGCCCAGACCACCGAACTGGCCCGAGGTGTCTTCACGCACATCGTCGTAATCGGCAGGCGGCAGATAGCCCGAATGCGGATCAAGCGAGGTCAGCATGCCCTGAATGGCGGCGCGGATCAGCTCCTGCTCATCCGGCGGATCAACATATTCAGCGCGAATGCGGTCGAAGATTTCGCCGAACAGATTGAGATCGCTATAGATCTCATCATCGCTCCGCGGCTCGGCCTTCTCCTGCTTGCTGGGCTCTGGCTCTTCCCCGCTCGGGTTTGGCGCCTCCTCAGCGGGTTGCTCAGTGGGTGCAGGATCGGTTGGAGCTGCGTCTTGCGCCAGAACCAGGCTGGTGGAGGACAGGAGCAGGGCCGCACAGACTGCGGCGACACGGTGCTTAGGAGGATGCATAAATGTGTTTATCCAGTCTGTTCGATAGTGGCCCACCAACCGTTCGGGTCGAAAGGCTCGTTGTCTCTTCTCAGCTCAATATAAAGCGTTGGTTCGTTGTTACCAGCACCTGTGGTGACTGTTCGTCCAATGGTGCGCGATCCCATCGTCCCGAGGGGTTCGCCCATTTGGACAAACTGGCCAATCTCAGTCGCAATGGATTCCAAACCGGCGAGGAGCGTGGTGTAGCCATCCCCGGTATTGAGAATGATGATTTCGCCGTAATTGAGGTAAGGGCCCTTATAAAGCACCCAACCATCTGATGGAGCGAGAACCTGCGCCGTCGGACGGGTGATCAGATACTGGCCTTGAGAGACCCCACCTTTGCCGTCATTGGCCCCCCAATCGAGCGCCAGTGTTCCATTGGCTGGTTGGGTCAAATACCCGCGTGCCAGTGGGAAGGGCACTGCAGGTTGCGTGCGGCTGGTGTTGGCAAAGGCCAATTGTACGGCCTCTGGCGAGAGGCGCGGCAGGTCCTCGTCAGGCGAAGCGGGACGCGTTGAGGCATTGGCGCGGTCGGAGAGGGCGCTAATAAGTTCACGCAGCGTCGCGGCCTTTTCAGCCAGGGCGACAGCCGCTTCCTCTTCCGCCTGCAATTGCGTGGTGCGTTGGTTGATACCGGTCTTGCGTGCCGTAATCAGGGTCGCAATGCGCAATTGTTCTTCTTCGAGAACGTCCTGATTGGCGCGTAGAGTTTCCTCTTCGGCCATGGCCGCGATCTTAATATCGGTCAGCTCTTTTAGGTCTGCCGACACAGAATCCGCCTTGGCGCGCAATTGCGGCACGATCGCTGAGATCAGCATAGCCCCACGCGCCGAACCCAAAGCATCGCTCGGATCGACGATGAGTGCCGGAGGCGGATGGAGCGATATGCGTTGAAGCGCTGCCAGCACGTTGGCGACCTCAGCGTCGGCGCCATCAAGACGCCCGCGGACGTCCATCTCTTTGACGATCAGCTCGGAGAGGCGCTCTTCCACATCGGCGATTTCGATTTCCGCCAATTTGACCCGCTGCGCCGCGCCAATGAGCGCCGCGTTTTGCTGGGTGCGATCCCCTTCCATCGCTTCAATCTCGGCTTTAAGCGCATCGATGCGCTCCCGCGAGATGGTCAGCGAGGCTTCAACCTCTTCCAGATTGCCGACATCGAGCTGCGGCTCTTCGGGCGGCAGGACTTCGACCGGGGGGGCCACAGGCTGTTCAGTTGTTAGGTCGAGACCGGTCTCACCAGCAGGTTGAGCGACGTCGAGCGCCGGGCGCAGTTCCGCCGCTGGATTGGGAATAGGTTCCGCGTCTTGCGAGAGAATAGGGAATACGCCAAGGCCTGCCAGAACGGCGCCGGCAAGCAGGGTCTTAACGGTGCGGGCCGGCCGCAGAGGCATGGCGTCTCCTCGAGGGATAAACGATCCCGAATCAATTCAGCGGCAATTTAGCAAGCCTTCGGACAATCGCCCGTTAACTCTGCTTAACCATCACAGCGGCGAGACTATGGCGAAAGCCTAGTCGCCGCGATGATAGGGATGGCCCGAAAGGATTGTGGTTGTGCGATAAAGTTGTTCAGCCAGCATGATCCTAACCAGCTGATGTGGCCAGACCATGGGTGAAAAGCTCACCACTAAATCGCATTGTTTCACCAGTTCTGGATCAAGTCCGTCAGCGCCGCCGATCATAAAGCTCACTGACGAGCGGCCATCGTCTCGCCAACGACCGATTTGCTTGGCAAAGCTTTCCGAGGTGATGGCTTTGCCGCGCTCATCGAGCGCCACCAAAACCCCGCCCTCGGGCAGAGCGGCGCGGAGGCCTTTGGCTTCCTCGCTCTTGCGCGCAGGCGCCGACCCGGCCCGGCTTTCATTGAGTTCTGATACGTCAAAGCCGGTCAGAGCCAATGGTTTGCCGCTGCCCTGAGCGCGCTCAAGATAACGGGCCACAAGCTCGCGCTCTGGCCCGTTCTTCATCCGGCCAACGGCCGCGATTGCGATGCGCATGAGATCTTAGTGCTGATCCGCCGAGAAATCGGCCTGCCACATCTTTTCGATGCTGTAGAACTCGCGCACTTCTGGGCGGAAGATGTGAACGATAACGTCGTCCGCATCGATCAGTACCCAGTCGGCCTGCTGCAGGCCTTCAACGCGTGGCTTACCGAAACCGGCGTCGCGCAGGGCGATGACCAGCTGGTCAGCAACAGCGGCGACGTGACGGTTCGAGCGACCAGAGGTCACCACCATGTAATCAGCAATCGAGGACTTGCCTTCGAGGTCGACAGAAACAGTGTCTTCGGCCTTGGCGTCATCGATCGTGTTGAGGATAACCTCAATGAGAGTTTTCTTCTGTGCCACTACGTCGTCTCGGGAAGCAGGGGCGGTGTTTTCGGGCGTGGCCATTAGCAAAGGCCTTCCGCCCATGCGCGTGCATGGGTCATGCGAGGGATATCGATCCTAAAATTGTTGCTCGGAATGTCGCGGCGACGTGAATACGGCAAGCCGTCATTTCCTGTTCCGGTGAATTCACCATTGGCCCTAAAAATACGCGTTTACCGAGGATTTCGCAAGGTCAGGCTGAAAATCAAGAAACAGCGGGATTTTGAGCCGCTCGAATGGCGCTAGACGACAGATTTGATTGCCTGCCTTGGAGATAAACCCAGGCTGGCGTTTGCGCCCCGACAATCAGGGCCGGGGCGTCTTCATCACGTTTTGCGTAGTCAAATGTGGCAGAGGCTCGGCTGGCCAAGGCTTTGCGCGCAGCACCGGGACGCGCATAGACGGCAATCGGCGTGGTTGCAAAAATTTGCCGCCAGCGCTCCCACTTGTGCATGTCAGCGAGGCTGTCGGCCCCCATGATCCAAACAAAGCGTCGGTCGGGCAGGGCTGTGACAAGATGGTTCAGCGTCTGCCAAGTGTATTTTATCCCGAGGGCTGCCTCGAACCCGGTGACTTTTATGCGCGGATCGCGGATGCGTGCTCGCGCGGCCAACACCCGCTCTTTTAAGCTCGGTAGGCCCGCGTTGTTCTTGAGCGGATTGCCCGGTGTCACCAAAACCCAGAGCGCATCAAGCTGCAAACGCCGTAGGCTTTCCTGCATCACGAGGAGGTGCCCGTCATGCAGGGGATTAAAACTCCCGCCAAAAAGCCCAATGCGCATCCCCGATCCCGAAGGTGGGATTTCGGTGATACCCGCAATCTTGAGTTTTGGCCGGAGCACTCTTTACCTCGCCCCTAGGGGGAGAGGTCGACGCGAAGCGGCGGGTGAGGGGGGCTTCAGCATCAAGGCCGCAATTGCCCGTTGCCGCGCACACGATATTTAAAGCTCGTCAGCTGCTCGACGCCAACCGGCCCGCGTGCATGCATCTTGCCCGTCGCAATACCGATCTCGCCGCCGAACCCAAATTCACCACCGTCGGAGAATTGGGTCGAGGCATTGTGCATGATCACGGCGCTGTCGATCTCGTTGAAGAATTTTTCAACCGCCTCAGCATCCTCAGCGATAATCGCCTCGGTGTGATGGCTCGAATAATGCTCGATATGGGCGATGGCGGCCTCAACACTATCGACGATTTTCACCGAGATGATGGCGTCTTCATATTCGGTCTTCCAGTCCTGCTCCGTCGCCGCGATGGCGTCGGGGATCAAGCTCATAACCTGCGCATCGCCACGGATTTCGCAGCCTTTTTCGATCAACGCTGCGATGATCGGCTTGAGATGGGTGTCCACTACGTCCTTGTGAACCAGCAGGGTTTCAGCCGCGCCGCAAATGCCCGTGCGGCGCATTTTGGCGTTGGCGGTAATCGCCACGGCCTTTTCGAGGTCAGCGCTTTTATCGACGTAGACGTGCACCAGTCCCTCAAGATGGGAAAACACTGGCACCCGCGCTTCTGCCTGTACGCGCGCCACCAGCGATTTGCCGCCTCGTGGCACGATCACATCAATATTGCCGTCGAGACCCTTGAGCATTTCGCCCACGGCTGCACGATCCGTTGTCGGCACCAGCTGCACGCATTCAACCGGCAGGCCGGCCAGATGCAGCCCATCGAGCAGGCAATCAACTAGGGCGCGCGACGAGTGGAAACTGTCCGAGCCGCCGCGCAAAATAACGGCGTTGCCGGCCTTGATGCAGAGCGCGCCCGCGTCAGCAGTCACATTCGGACGCGATTCAAAAATCACGCCGATCACGCCGAGCGGGGTGCGCACGCGCTCGATATGAAGCCCGTTGGGACGATCCCATTCGGAAATGACGGTGCCAACGGGGTCAGGCAGTTCAGCAATGGTTTTGACCGCTGCAATAATGCCGTCGATCCGCGCATCATTGAGCAAAAGCCGATCGAGGAAAGCCCCGGATATGCCCTTTTCGGTTGCGGCTGCCATGTCGAGCGCATTGGCCTTCAAAATGGCTTTGCGATGCGCGTTGATCGCGCCAGCGGCAGTGAGCAGGGCCGTGCGCTTTTGTTCGGCGGTCGCGATCTTGAGGGCACTCGCGCCCTTGCGCGCGTTGCGGCCCAGATCGGCCATGATCTGAGGCAGGGAGGCGTCCGCGGTCATTTCTGCTGCGCTCATACCAAAGCCTCCTCGTCGATACCGATCATAACCAGATTGTCGCGATGCACCATTTCCGAGCGGTTGCCCACGCCCAGAAGTTCGCCCATGCGATCAGAATTCTTGCCCATCACCAGACGGGCGTCTGCACTGTCAAAGCTCGACAGACCACGCGCAATTTCGCGCCCGGCGTCATCGAGAATAGCAATAGTGTCGCTGCGCTCAAAATCACCGGTGATCTTGGTCACGCCAACGGGCAGCAGCGATTTGCCCTGACGCAGCGCACGTACGGCACCAGCGTCGAGCTGCAGCGTGCCTGCTACTGAAAGCGTGCCCATAATCCAGCGTTTGCGCGATTGGGCGCGGCTGGTGGCCGCTTTGAATAGGGTGTGTAAGCCGCCCGTGTTGAGGCGGGCCAGCGGGTGCGCTTCGGTGCCCTTGGCGATGATCATCGCGGTCCCCGCAAGCGTTGCGATTTTGCCTGCCTCGACCTTAGTGGTCATGCCGCCCCGCGAGAGGTGGCTTGCAGCGCCCCCGGCCATGGATTCGATTTCAGCCGTTATGCGCTCCACGACCGGAATATGGGTCGCGTTGGGGTCTTTGGCGGGAGGCGCGGTATAGAGCCCATCAATATCGGAAAGCAGCACAAGCAAATCTGCTTCGATCATCGTGGCGACGCGCGCCGACAGGCGATCGTTGTCGCCATAGCGAATTTCAGCCGTCGCCACCGAGTCATTCTCGTTGATGATCGGAATTGCGCCTAAGCCGAGCAGGGTGCGGATGGTGGTGCGCGCATTGAGGAAGTAGCGGCGCTCTTCGGTGATATTGGGCGTGATCAGGATTTGCCCGGTCACAATACCATGCTTGCCCAATGCCTCTGCCCAAGCCTGGGACAGCGCAATTTGCCCGGCACTGGCGGCCGCTTGCGATTGTTCGAGCGTCAGCGACAGCGCCGATAGTCCCAGTAGCCCACGACCGAGCGCAATCGCGCCTGAGGAGACGATGACGATCTCCTTGCCTTCGCCTTTCAAGCTCGCCACGTCTTGGGCCAGCTGCGCCAGCCATTCGGCGCGCAATTTGCCAGCTTTGTCCACCAAAAGGGCCGAGCCGATCTTGATGGTGATGCGGCGGTAGGAGGCGAGGGCGGTCATCTGTTTAGATCCGATTGTGGGTCTTTGGTGCGCCAGAGCCTGGTTCTCAAGAGGCGCGTGGGTCGTCGGAAAAAAGGGGTTCTCAACGCAGCGAGAACCCCCAGATTGGGTCAGATTATGGTGTCCACGGAACGTGGGCAGTCTTGCCAGCGTCCTCAGCGGCCTTTTCTGCGTCGAGCAGGTTCAGCACGTCGTAAAGAACCTGATCAACACCCTTACCGGTCGCGCCGGAAACGAGGCGGATTTCAGCGTCGGTCACTTCCTGAATGGCGGCGACCTTTTCGGCGATCTCTTCTTCGGTCAAAGCGTCGATCTTGTTGAGAACAACAATCTCTTCCTTCTCAGCCAAAACGTCCGCATAAGCGCCAAGCTCATAGCGCACCGCTTCATAGACGTGTGCCACGTCTTCATTGGTGCCATCGATGAGGTGGATCAGAACCTTACAGCGTTCAATGTGGCCGAGGAAACGGTCACCGATACCAATGCCTTCGCTCGCGCCTTCGATCAGGCCCGGAATATCGGCCAGAACGAATTCACGCTCGCCAATGCGCACAACACCAAGGTTGGGGTGCAGCGTGGTGAAGGGATAGTCGGCGATCTTTGGCTTTGCCGCCGAAACGGCCGCGAGGAAGGTTGACTTGCCTGCGTTTGGCTGGCCGACGAGACCCGCGTCCGCGATCAGTTTCAGGCGCAACCAAATGCCCTTTTCAATGCCTTCCTGGCCAGGGTTCGCGCGGCGCGGTGCCTGGTTGGACGAGGTCTTGAAATAGGCATTGCCGAAGCCGCCATTGCCGCCCTGCAGCAGCACGACGCGCTGGCCGATTTCTGTGAAGTCGGCGATCAGCGTTTCCTGATCTTCTTCAAAGATCTGGGTGCCCTTGGGCACGCGCAGAACAATGTCTTCGCCGTCGGCGCCGGTGCGGTTCTTGCCCATGCCGTGGACGCCGGTGTCAGCGCGGAAGTGCTGCTGATAGCGGAAGTCGATGAGCGTGTTCAGCCCTTCGCAGCATTCAGCGATAATATTGCCGCCGCGTCCGCCATTGCCGCCATCGGGGCCGCCGAACTCAACGAATTTTTCGCGCAGGAAGCTGACAGCGCCAGCGCCACCAGCACCTGATTTGATGTAGACCTTGGCCTGGTCGAGAAATTTCATGCCTGTCGTGCCTTCCAGACGCTGTGCGTCAATATGGTATCGATATGCTCTACCTCAGCGTCTCGTGCAAGGCAGTGCAAAGTGGAACGTTCCATCTCGGTAAACCCGAGCCGTTTTTGCACGGCCAGCGAGGCATGGTTGAAATGGTAGACGCCCGAGTAAAGGGCTGGAGCCTGGGTTTGAGCAAAAAACCACGCGACAGCTGCCGTCGCGGCCTCACTCATGATCCCTTGGTTCCAAAAGGGTTGACCCAACCAATATCCCAAAACGGGACCGGATGGACCAGATTGATAGCCGATATGGCCCACATATCCCCGTCCGTCGAGATCAATTGAGAAATTGACCTCGTCTGCAACACTGGGTGGGCGCAAAGACCGCAGCCAAGTTTCGGCATAGCTGCGCTCATAAGGGTAGGGAACGCGCGCCAGATTGCCCGATACCTCAAAATTATTGAGATAGCGGGTAATCAGCTCGGCGTCGGCCAATATTGGCTGACGCAGCGTCAGGCGCGCGGTTTTGATCATCGGGCTCAGCATTCCAGCACGCGTCTGTTATCCTCTTGCGCTTGCGGTTCGGCGAGCATCTCTCGTCCCACCCAAGCACTGCGCGTCAGCAGGGAGATCACATGCTCCACATTGTGCTGCAACGCATGAGAGAAGCGTCGATCGCGATCAATGGGCAAAAAACCCAGTTTCTCCTGCAAGCGGAGCGATGCCAAATTGTTGACCTGCACCGCCGTGGTGATGGTGTCCCGCTCGGATGAGGCAAAATACCAATCGAGCACGGCGCGCACCGCCTCGGTGCCGAGGCCGCGTCCCCAATGGCTGCGGGTTATGCCAAACCCGAGCTCAGGGGTGATGGTCACTCCACCCACCATGATGCCGTGCTGTTCAACGACAAACATGGTGCGCACTGAGCTCGGTGCGATCACATCGGCCAGCCAATCGCGCGCCATGCTCAGGGTAAACGGCCACGGCAGAGGCGTCATCCAGCGCGCAACATCATAAGAGCCCATGGTCAAAACAAAGGCTGGCGCATCATCAAGGCTTGGCGGCCTGAGGGTCAGGCGTTCTGTTCTGAGCGTGGTCATCTTATGAGTTCCAATCTCATATAAACGACGGGCTGTCCGATCAGATTGCCTTCGAGGTCAGGGCCTTCCCCCACTTCGATAAAGCCAATTTTACGCAAAACCCCGCGCGAGGCGGTGTTCTCGGCCAAGGCGCGCGACCTAAGCGATGCGACGCCTGTTTTGCGCGCCGCAGCCACCAAGGCCTCGGCGGCTTCGCTCATATAGCCGTTCCCCCAATGCTCTTCCGCCAGCCAGTAGCCCAGTTCTGGCTCCTGTCCGCCTTCAAGACGAAAGCCAACGATACCGATTAGCGCTCCCTCGAGATAAATGCCGAGCACGTGCTCGCCATCACTGGGAACAATGTTTTCGATAAAAAAGCGGGCGTCGTCTTCGCCGTATGGGAAGGGCAATCGCGACATGAATCGATGCACATTTCGATTATTGCACGCGCGCGCGATGGCTTGGACGTCATTGAGGGTCGGAGTGGCCAGAACCAGGCGCGCAGTGGTGATCGTGGTTGGCAGCAGGTCTTTAAAGCTGGTCATGGCGAAAACTCCGAAATGAAAGAAGGGGAACCGGTTTCCCGGTCCCCCTTCATCTTCGGTGTGTCACCAAACTTGCCGGGAGACCTAGGGTCACCGGCAAGATTGTCAGCTTGCCGGATTATTCGGCTGCTGCTGCCGGGATGACAGACACGTGTACTTTGTTATTCGCGCGGGTGCGGAACGCAACGTTGCCGTCTACGAGTGCGTAGATCGTGTGGTCCTTACCAAGACCAACGCCGGTGCCGGTTGCCCACTTGGTGCCGCGCTGACGGATGATGATGTTGCCAGCGATAACAGCTTCGCCACCGAACTTCTTCACGCCAAGACGACGGCCAGCGGTATCACGACCGTTGCGGGATGAACCGCCTGCTTTTTTATGTGCCATCTCTAGGGCTCCTTATTCCTGATCGGCCTTAGGAGCTGCCTTCTTGGCAGCGGCCTTCTTTGCTGGCTTTTCAGCAGCAGCGTCGTCGGTTGCAGCAACCTTCTTAGCAGCTGGCTTCTTAGCAGCCTTTGGTGCTGCAGCTTCATCAGCAACAGCAGCTGGGGCTTCAGCCTTAGCAGCAGCCTGAATGGTCGGCTTTGCGCCGCCGGTCAGGATTTCGGTGATGCGAACAGTGGTGAGCTGCTGGCGGTGACCGTTACGACGACGCGAATTGTGGCGACGACGCTTCTTGAAGATGATGACGGTCTTCTGCTTCTTGGTTTCAACCAATTCAGCAGCGACCAGAGCGCCTTCCACCAGCGGAGCGCCGACGGTGTCGCCAACCATGAGGACTTCGTCGAAGGTGACGATGTCGCCTGGAGCTGCGTCCAGCTTTTCGATCTTGATGACGTCGTTAGCAGCAACCTTGTACTGCTTACCGCCCGTCTTGATAACGGCAAAAGTCATATATAGTCCGATTGGGTTTCAATCGGTCCCTTGTTGTCGCGCTCTACGGCGCCGCAAACCCTTTTGGGATCAGCGGTCTTCGCGATTGGTCAAATCGAGTTTGACCCGTAGCCTCGAACAGCGTTTTCAAACGAAACAAACGCTCTGGTTAGACACCAGCGCGCCAGTTGCTCGGCTTATCGAGGGAAATGGCGCCAGAGTCAAGGCAAAGCCCCTGAAAAACCGGGCTTTGCTCGTCGGTTCTGCTGAACTGTGATCATGGTGTTTTCCACAATCGCCTCTCTGTCCAGCAAAATTGCAAAGCGACCGCTCTTAGCCCTACTGAAGGCGTGGGTTTGCGGGACTTCCCCTTGTGTTTGGCCTACGTCTGCGGGGTGAGGCGGAAAACATGTCGCAATATCAGCGAGGAAATCTTGGGGCGGGGGAGTTGCAAGGGTAAAAAGCCTATGTCATAAGCCGCCCATCAACCACGGCGGTCTTGGAAAAGATCGCTGAAGACCTCGCGGAGAGGTGGCAGAGCGGTTGAATGCACCGCACTCGAAATGCGGCATAGGGGCAACTCTATCGGGGGTTCGAATCCCCCCCTCTCCGCCACTTCTAAGCCATTGATATTGTTAGAGTTGAATCCGAATCAAAATACGGATTCTGTCACAGCATCCCGTCACAGTGACGGGAGTGTTTGTTCCTTGCCAAGTTCCATTTCATCCTTTGTTCACCGGCGAGGTCCGGTCTACTGGTTCCGTCGCTCGGTTCCGGTTGACCTGATCGATCGCCTTGGCAATACGGACATCCGCAGGTCATTGCGTACGTGCAATAAGCGGGTGGCCCGGCAAAGAGCGTGGACACTGGTTTTGCTGGTTGAAGAGGCTTTCGCGATACTCCGCGACGCTGGGCTCAAGCCGGGCGCACGCGATGCGTTGAATGTCGTCCTGGGCCGTGTGATGGACGACTTTGACCGCGACAGCCGGGCCTGGGCAGAGCGCGCAAAATATCGCATGCTTCTCGACAGCCTGAATGCCGGGATCAATGATGAGGCTTCCGTTGGCAAGATCGGGCAAGACACCATTGATGCTGCGGTGGCTGCACCGGCTCCCACGCAGTGTATGATCGACGGTCAAAAGCCTGCCGATATGGCTCCCTCATCTTTTGCATTCTCAACGGATTCTGCGCGAGCAGCATCTCCCGTGCCGGCCATTAGTAACCAGACGCCAGAGGCACTGGCGCTGGCAGTTGCGGAAGCGATGCGGCTGGGGACACTCCATCCTGAAGCGAAGAAGCCATTAACGGCGCATATTGAGGGACATTTTGCAGATCTGCTCAGGAAGCGGAGGTCCCCGAAATATCTGGCTGAAATCCGCACGAAGCTGCAAATCTTTATTGCCACCATGGGCGACAAGCCGGTCTTTCAGTACAAAAAGGAGGACATGCTGCGGTATCGGGATTTGATCGATCAAATGCCCGTTGATGCTATAAAGCATCTCAAGACCGACGATCCGATGAAGGCCATTGCTCTGAACGCCAAGCGTGCAAGTCCGCTGCCGCCGATCAGCTCCACAACTGTCGATGCCAAATATCTGAGCACGATACGCGGCATATTCGACTACCTGATCCGGAAGGGGTACCTCGA